>DATHGT010000358.1:0-25876 GCA_035317605.1 Candidatus Acidiferrum sp.
GCGATCGGTTCGCCATCCTCGACGTCTGGGCCGGCGAAGTGGGGGCGGCGAAGGGACGGGAACGGGCCGAGGCGGCGCGCCAGCATTGGCGGGACCTCGCGTCCCCCGACGGTGCGCTGTACGGCCCGTGGGTTCTGGTGCCGTCGCTCGACGGGCCCGGGACGGTATGGGTGCCGCCCTGCGGCCATGTCGCGGGAATTTACGCGCGGACGGATGCGGGGGTGGGCTTCCACAAGGCGCCGGCGAACGAAATCGTCCATGGCGTCATGGACGTGCAGTTCGAGTTCACGCAGGAGGATCAGGCGCAACTGAACGACGTCGGAGTGAACTGTCTGGTGAGCTTCCCGCGCCGGGGCATTCGGGTGTGGGGAGCACGGACCTTGAGCCAGCATCGAAATTGGCGATACGTCAACGTTCGCCGGATCTTCTTGACGCTCGTTCGATGGATACATCACCACATGGACGACGTGACCTTCGAGCCGAACGATCCCGCGCTCTGGGATCGGACGCGGGAACGGCTCACGGGCTTTTGCTACGAATTGTTCCAGCGCGGCGCCCTGAAGGGACTCACCCCGGAAGAGGGATTTTTCGTCAAATGTGACGCCGAGCTCAATCGGCTGGAGGAGCGCGAAGAAGGAAAGGTGCTCTGTGAAGTTGGCCTGGCGGCGCTGTCGCCGGTCGAACTCATCCTGATCCGGATCACCCGAAGCGCCGCGGGGACGACGGTGGTGGCCGCGGGCGGCGCGTGACGTGCCTAGTAGACGGAGCGAGACACAGACGAAAGGTAGGAGGAGGGCACTATGGCAACCGGCGATCGAGTCGATCCCTATCGGGGTTACAACTTCAGGATCGAAATAGACGGCATCGACCGGGGGGGATTCCGGGAAGCCTCGGGTCTCGATTCGTCGCAGGATCCCATCGAGTACCGCGAGGGCATCGAGAAGCCCCTGACCGCGCGCAAGCTACCGGGGCTGAACAAGTACTCCAATATCTCGCTCAAGTGGGGGAGCACGGACGACGCCTCGCTCTGGGAGTGGCGCAAGAAGGCCATCGACGGGAAGATGGAGCGGAAGAACGGCTCGATCATCCTCATCAACGACGCCGGCGAGGAGAAGACGCGGTGGAACTTCCGCGACGGCTGGCCGACGAAATGGACGGGACCGAGCTTCAACGCGACCGGGAATGAAGTCGCGATCGAGGCCTTGGAGATCGCCCACGAAGGCGTCGTGAAGGCATGACGGTGCAAACCGAGTTCCCGTTCACGCTCCCGCACGGGTTCGTGGACGCCGAGGGCAACGTTCACAAGGACGGTGTCATGCGGCTCGCGACCGCCCTGGACGAAATCGGGCCGATGAAGGATCCGCGCGTCCAGACCAACCCCGGCTACCTGGTGGTGATCCTGCTGTCGCGGGTGGTCCAGAAGCTCGGGGAGCTGCCGCAGATCAATCCCAAGGTGATCGAGGGGCTGTTCGCGGGCGACTTCGCGTTCCTGCAGGATTTCTATCGCCGGATCAACGTGAACGGTCATGGGCGGGTGGGGGTGACGTGTCCGGAGTGCGAGGCCAAGTTCGAGGTCGAGGTGAATTCGCCGGGGGAATGATGGGCTACCCCTCAGACCGGTTGTTTGAGGAGGTAGCCTACATCGCCTACCACTTCCACTGGCCCCATGGGCAGATCATGAGCCTCGATCACCGGGAACGTCAGCGATGGGTGGAGGAGATCGCCAAGATCAACAAGCGCCTCAACGAGGCGACGGGGTAGGGGCCCGTCCGTCATGGCCGGAGGACCGGGCTCGACCCGCGGGCTGGACAAGGACCCCTTTGCGTCGTTCCGCTTCTCCGTGAAGATCGGCAACGCCGACCCCGCGGACCGGGTGTGTGGATTCAGCGAGGCCTCGGGCCTCGCCGTCGAGACCGACGTGGAGACGTTCCGCGAGGGCGGCGTGAACACCCATGAGATCCAGCTGGCCGGCCCCTCGAAGTTTCCCTCGAAACTGGTCCTGAAGCGTGGCCTCGCCGAGGCGGAGCTGTGGTCCTGGTATCAGGACGTGATGCGCGGCAAGGTCGAGCGGAAGACGGTGACGGTGATCCTCCAGAACTACGGCGGTCAAGCGGTGTGGCAGTGGGTGTTCAGCCGGGCCTGCCCGGTGAAGTGGAGCGGTCCGGAGTTTCGCGCCGGCACCGCGGAGGTCGCGTTCGAATCGATCGAGCTGGTGCACAGGGGCCTGGACGCCGGCGGGACGAGCAGCGGTCGTAAGTGACCGGCCGGATCCATGGCAACCGGATCATCGAGGAAGGCGGGCGGGATGGACGGTCATTCGGGGAGCTGGAACGACCCGAATGGCCTGGGCTGGCGGGTGTGGCACCGCACGCAGTCCACCGGTCTGCTGGCTCAGCACGTCCAGAGGCAGCTGGCCCGGCTTCGTAGCGGGAGCCCGATCGCCCGTCACTCCCTCGCGTCGGAGATCCGACGTCGCTGGGGCCTGGGTGGCCAGGGCGTTTGGCTCGGCGGAGACCTTCCCCTGTTCTGGAGGCACCTTCATGGGCTTGCCCCGAATCCGGGGCGATACGATCTGTCGAGGACCACGGAACCGGTGCGACGCTCCGCGGACGTCGGATCGTCCGTCACGTACCGCCTGCCGGCGTCTTCGGTCGACGTGATCGCCCGGTTTCCGACCTCGGTGACGGTCGACAACGCCCCTCCGCCGTCGCTGCCGGGACCGGCTCCGCTCGCCCAGACCAGGCGGCTGCCGCAGGCGGCGGCGCCGGAGCGCGCGGCGCCGTCGCGCCCGACGACACCAGCACGGGCGACGGCGACGCCGAGAGGATCGGCCGGCCGTCCGTTCGAGCAGCGACCGGACGTGCCGCCGGAATCGGTGGAGCACGCGGCCGGGATGCCCGTGGCTGCGCAGACGACGGTGCTGATGCCGGAACGCGGAAGCGGCTCCCGCGACTCCGCGACGGACTCCGGCGCAGCGCGTGCGGAAGCCCAGCCCGCTTCGACCGGTCGAGACCCGGACGGAGTGATTGACCCAGCCGCGGTGCTCTCGACGTTCGCGAGTCCTCTCCCGCCAGCGGCGCCGGCCGGGGTGGCCCGGGGTGATCGGGTGAATCTCGGGAGGGCGTGGCTCGCTCGTGAGATCGCCGCACCGAGGATTCGGCCGACGGCGCTCGTGCGAACGGTCGACGTCACGTCGTCGATCACCGGGGTCCGATCGGGCCGGGTGGCCGGACCGCTCACGTATCGAGCCAGCTTGCGCGGAGCTCCGGAGTCGATCGCACGCGCGACGTCCGGCGAGGCGCAGAGGTCGCTGATTGCCGCGGTTCCCCACCTCGGTGCCGCTCCTCGCGACGTCGCGCGCGGCGACGTGGCGCGCGGCGACGTGGCGCGCGGCGACGTGGCGCCGCCCGTTCCTGCAGACCCGGCGGAGCCGCGACGCGTTGCGCGCGCCGTCCTCGTGACTCCGACACCCGGGGCGACAGGCGTGGAGCTCGCGCCCGCCGGTTCTCCCATGGCACCTCCCGTCCTCAGGTCACCCCGGACGCTCCCGCCGGGTTGGGCCGGATCGATGGAGAGCGCCATCACGCACCCCGAAGCACACGAGGCGGGTCACGGCCGGCTTCTCACCGTCCGACACGGCACGGCGGTGTCCCGCGTTGCCCGATCCGCCTCTCGCTTCCCCGGTGATGACCGTGCGCTGCCGTTCGGCGTGACGGCCGATCCGCGCGTGGCATCGCTCGAAGGCCACCTGCCGGTGGCACTCGCGCGGATGTCCGGACCGTTCCACCCGCGGCGCGCGCCCACGGTCGTTCGGCCGGGGCCTTTCGCCGGTCAGGACAGGTTCCGCGACGACCGAGCGCCCGCCGACTCCCCTTCGGGAGTCGGCGCTCTGGCTCGCTCCGCGGAAGCCTCCTTCGGCCGCGGCGTGTTGTCCCCTCGGGTGCAGGGCCACATCGCGCGAACGGCGGCGACCAGCGATCCGGTGTCGACGGTTGGTGCTCCCGAAGATCGCCCGTCGACGGGCGAAGGGGCTCAGCAACCGGCCGTGTCGGCGACGATCACGGGCGGCCGTGGTTGGACGGGGGTCCGTGACGCGATCATCGCCCGCGATTGGACGGGGGTCCGCGATGCGATCATCTCTCGCGTTTGGACCGGCGTCCGTGATTCGACCGGCGTCCGTGATTCGACGAGCGCCCGCGATTTGAATCGCGTCGGGGCTTCGGCAGCGCCGCCTGCCGGCGAAGGAGGATCGGTATTGGAGCGCCTCATCGCCCGGTGGACGGCCCCGGGGGGATCCTCGTCCGGCGTCTCCACGTCTCCCGGCAGGGTCGAGGGGCAGCCCGAGCGAACCGCGGCGACGAGCGAGCTGGTGTGGACCGTCGATGCCCGCGCGAACCGCCCGCCATCGGGTGACGATCGTCGGCCACCGGCCCCGGCGGCTGGCGCGGGTGGTTCGATCGCAGCCTCCACTTCGGCGGCGGGGCCCGCGGCGGGAAGATCGATGACACCGTCGATAGGTGCATCGATGTCCATGACGAGCGGGGACGGGCCCATGCTCGTGGAACGCGCCGTCGTTCGGCGGACGGTCCTCGACGGTGGGCACGAAACGCAGAGCCGGCCGGAGGGGACACCGGCGCACGCCGCTCGACTGCTCGTTGGGGGGACTGCTCGCACGCCGACCGCCATTCGGCACGGCGCGGGGCCCATGGCGGCGCCGACGCTGGTCGCCAGGTCGGCGGCGATTCACGCGGATCCGGCCCGTCCATCCGCGGGCGCCGGCGCGCCGCTGCCGGCGGTCCGCCTGATGGACGTCGTCGTCGCCCGACGGAATGCGAGCGCCCCCCCGCTCGTCGCTGCGGACTGGAATACCGCCGCTCCACCGGGCGTCGCCGCCGATTGGAATACCGTCGAGCCACCGCTCGTCGCCGTCGGACGGAATGCCGACGCCGCGCCGGTCGCGCCGGACCGTCACCCGCGACCGGCCGTCCTGACGACGGTGCTCGCGGCCATGCGCTCCATGACGACATCAAGGCTCGCCGCCTTTCCCACGGCCGGCGCTCCGGCGGATGAGCCATACCTCGCCTCGGGACCAGCGGCGACGGGTGGGGGTGAGCTGCTGCTGGTCGTGCGCCCCGCGCCGGCCGCTGACGGCCGCGCATTGGCCGTTCAGCGAACGAGCGAGTCCTTGGTTCAGACGGCGCCGCCGCGTGGTGGAAGCGATCCAGCTGGATCGGCGGAGAGTCGCCTTCCGGTCGTCGCCGGGCTGGACGTTCGGGTGGGTGAAGCGCAAGCGGGCGCGGCGAGCGCGCCGACCGCGCCCGTCGACCTGGACGAGCTCGTCGACCGGGCCTGGCAGAAACTCATGCACAAAGTGACCATCGAACAAGAGCGACGGGGGTATACACGGTGGCCCTGGCAAAGCTGAAGATCAAGACCAAGCGGGGAGAGCAGGCGAAGGGCGGCGTCACCGAGATCGAGGCCCATTTCAATCCCACCAAGATCGTGCTCGGCAAGAGCGTGAAGCTGCTGCCGCAGCCGGCGAAGGGGCGCGACGTCCCCGAGCAGCAATTCGGCAACGGAGATCCGCGGACCTTCAACCTGGATCTCCTGTTCGACACCTACGATACCGACACGCTGCCCAAGGAAAAGGTGACCGTGTACACGGGCAAGCTGGACCTGCTCACCGTGGTCAGCGAGGCGTTGCACCGGCCGCCGATCTGCGAGCTGTCCTGGGGGACGTGGGTGTTCTTCGAGGGTGTCCTGGAGAAGCTCGATCACGAGTACACGCTCTTCATGGAGGACGGGACGCCGGTGCGCGCCACGTCGCGCTGTGTGTTCAAGGAATATCGCGACAATCCACGGGACTCACGGGAACAAAACACGCATTCTTCCGACGTCGCCAAGCAACGGGTCGTCAGACGCGGCGACACCTTGAGCGGCATCGCGGCGGCCGAGTATCTCGATCCCGGTCTGTGGCGGCCCATCGCCGATTACAACGGCCTCGAGGATCCGCTCGACCTGGAGCCGGGCATGGTGTTGCTGCTGCCCACGCTCACGGTGAGCCGAGGGGGACGGTCGGACACGTGACGAACGCACGCGACTTCGACGTCCTGGTCCCGGAGGTCAAGCTGCGCATCGACGGCAATGCCCTGTCGTTCAACGCCGCGTCGGACATCGTGTCGGTCCACGTGCTGGAAGACGTGAACGCGGCCGGGATGTTCACCCTCACGCTCCTGAGCTGGGACAACAAGGCGATGCGGGTGACCTGGATCGACGACGATCAATTCAAGGAGGGCAATGCGGTCGAAATCGACATGGGCTACCGCGACAACATGAAGACCCTGTTCAGCGGAGAAATCACCGGGCTGGAGCCGCAATTCTCCACCGAGGCGGCTCCCCTGCTGACCGTGCGGGGCTATGACCGGCGTCATCGGCTCATGTCGCGGCGCAAGACGCGGACCTTTCTGAAGATGCGGGACAGCGAGATCGCCGAGCAGGTCGCGGGCGACTGGAGTCTGACCCCGGACGTGACGGATACGCGCGTGGCGCTCGACTACGTGATGCAACACAACCAGAGCGACTTCGCATTCCTGGGCGAGCGGGCCCGGCGGATCGGCTACGAGCTGGTCGTGAAGGACAAGACCCTGTCGTTTCGCCCGAGGAAGAGCGACGGCGGCCCCGTCCTCACCCTGCACCGCGACGTCGAGCTGCTCGAGTTCAACGCCCGTCTCACCACGATGGGACAGGTCGAGGAGGTGTCCGTGCAGGGGTGGAGCGCCAAGAACAAGGAAGGTCTGGTGGCGAAATCGTCAGTCGGCGACGAACGTCAGATGGGCGGTTCCGCCTCGGGCCCGGCGACGACCCGGCGGGCCTTCGCCGGGACCGGCGGCACCACGGTCGCCGTGCCCGTCCTCGGCCAGGCCGAGGCGGATCAGCTCGCCCGCGGCTGGTTCTCCGAGATGGCGCTGAACTACGTGGAGGGATATGGACTCTGCATCGGCGAGCCGAAGCTCCGGGCCGGCGTTCTGGTGAAGATCGAGGGGGTGGGCCGGCGCTTCAGCGGCTCCTACTACGTGACGAGCACCGAGCACAGCTATCGACCGGGAACCGGCTATCGCACCGCGGTCGGTCTCAGGAGGAATGCGACGTGATCGGCGCCGAGGTGGTGCGCGCGCTGGGAGCGCCGGTCGCTCCGCACGACCGATTCTACGGAGTCGTCGTCGGCATCGTCACGAACAACCAGGATCCCGAGGACATGCACCGGGTGAAGGTGCGGTTCCCGTGGCTCAGCAACGACGTGGAGAGCAACTGGGCGCGGGTGGCGGCGCCGATGACCGGCAAGGACCGCGGCACGTATTTTCTCCCCGAGGTCGACGACGAGGTCCTGGTGGCCTTCGAGCATGGGCAGGTCGACCATCCCTTCGTCGTGGGGAGTCTGTGGAACGGACGGGACACGGCGCCCGAGTCCAACGCCGACGGGCAGAACAACCACCGCACGATCAAGTCCCGCAGCGGTCACGTGCTCCGCTTCAACGACAAGGCGGGCGGGGAAACGATCGAGATCATCGACCGGACCGGAAGCAACAAGATCGTCATCGACAGCGCGGCGAACACCATCACCATCGAGGCGAAGTCGGACATCACGATCAAGTCCGCGATGGGTAAGCTCACGATGCAGGCCAACGGCATCGAGATGAAATCACAGCTGGGGGTGAGCGTGGAGGCGTCCACGAACATGGACCTCAAGGCCAACGCGGTCGTCACGGTCAAGGGCGCGATGATCCGCCTGAACTGACGGAGACATGGGATGGCAGGACGACCTGCGGCAAGGCTCACGGACAACGTGGCGCACCCCCTTCCTCCCGTGTTGGGGGCCGGGCCGGGAAGCCCCACCGTGCTGATTGGAAGCTTGCCCGCCTGGCGTGGTGTCCCGGCGGCGGCCGCGGCGGCTCTGCAAGCGGCCAAGCAGGTGTCGGACACGGCCATCAAGGTCGCGGAGGCGGCCACCATCGCGGCCGCCGGAACGCCGGGGGCGCCCGCTGCGAAGGCCGCGGAGGAAGCGACCAAGGCCGCCTGCGCCGCCCAGATGGGAGCCATGGTCATGAGCATGTCGGGAGGCGCCGACATCCACACCTGCGCCACACCCTTGCCGCTTCCCCCACACGGCCCGGGCGTCGTGATCGACGGCTCTCAGACGGTCTTGATCAACGGCTTACAGGCGTGCCGCATGGGCGACACGATCCTGGAACCGGTGGGCCCGCCCAACAAGATCGTCAAGGGCGAAGTCACCGTGCTCGTCGGCGGATGAAGGGGAGCAAGGGATGGCCGAGTTCCTGGGTCGGGGGTGGGGCTTTCCGGTCGCGACGGATCCGGTCGCGACGGACGCGAACGCGCGACACTTCGCCGTCGCGGAGTACGAAGCGAGCGTCGAGCAGGCCATTCGGATCGTGCTGTCGACGGCGCTCGGCGAGCGCGTCATGCGTCCCGACTTCGGGTGCGCGATCCACGAGCTCGTCTTCGCCCCGAACAGCGCGACCACCCGGGGGATGGCCGAGCACTATGTCCGAGAGGCTCTGCTGCGCTGGGAGCCGCGCGTCGAGGTGCTCGAGGTGACGGCGGTGGGATCGGACGAGCCGGAGGAAGTCCTGTTGATCGGGATCCACTACCGCGTGCGAATGACGGACAGCCGTTTCAACCTGGTGTACCCGTTCTATCTCGACCGGGCGGCCCCGTGAACAGGCTCGACGCCCCGAAGCTCGACAACCGGTCGGCCCAGGACATCTTCGAGGAGGTCGAGGGGCATGTCCGGCAGCGCCTGTCCGTGAACGCGCGCCGCGACGATCGGATGGCCGAGGCGCTGCTGCGCGTGTTCGCCCGGTACTGCGAGGTCATCATCCAGCGCCTGAACCGGGTGCCGGAAAAGACCTATCGGGTGTTTCTGGACACGCTCGATCTCTCTCGCCTGCCCCCGCTGCCGGCTCGAGTCCCGCTGACGTTCAGCCTGGTGAAGAAGCTGCCGGAGGGGGCGGGGACCGTGATCGTGCCCGCGCGCACGAAGGTCGCCGGCGCGCCGGCGCCGGGCGGCGACGCCCCCGTGGTCTTCGAGACGACGCGTGAGATCGCGCTGACCGACATCACTCTGGAGAAGGTCGCGGCGCTCGACCCGCATTCCGACCGCTGGTCGGACAAGAGCGTGCTCGCCAGCCGGGAAGGCGGAGGGGGCGAGTTCGTGTTCCTGGCCCGGACGCCCGTGGTCCACGAGTTCTATCTCCGCCACGACGCGATCTTCGGCATTCCCGGCATATCCCGACTGCGTATCAGGCTGGACGTGTCCGATGGAGCCGGCCCGGCGCGCGGACCGCTCGACGTCGAATGGCGCATTCCCGCCCCTAAAGGCGACATCGTGCTCACACCATTGCAGGATTCGACCTCGGGATTCACGCAGGCCGGCGACGTGGTCTTCGCCCCTCCGGCCGAATGGCCCGAGCACGAGCCCTTCGGTCGCCCGGGGCGCTGGCTGGCGTGCCAGCTGAGGCAGCCGCTGCCCGTCGACCACGGCGCCCGGGACGCCACGCGTCGTTCCGATCGGCCGACCATTCGTGCCGTCGCCGTGTCGGCCCGGTGGCAGCTGGAAGAGAGTCCCGTCTCCGCCGCCTATGCGACGGCGGGGGCTCTCGATCTGACGCGCGACTTCTATCCCTTTGGCGATCATCCCCGTTTCAACGACGTGTTCTACGTGGCCAGCGACGCGTTCGGCAATCCCGGGAGCAGCGTCGCGCTCAACGTGAGGTTGACCAACCCTGCGTCCGGACTCGGCAACCCCTCATTACCGCGGGTGACCAAGGCCGGGCAGCCCGTGGTCAAGTGGGAGTATTGGGACGGCCGCCATTGGGCGGATCTGGTGGTTCGCGACGAGACCGGGGCCTTGACCGAGAACGGGCAGGTGTCGTTCACGGTACCCGCGTCGATGAGGATCGGCTCGGTCAACGGAGAGGAGCGCTTCTGGGTGCGCGCGCGCCTCGTCGGCGGGGACTACGGTCTCGACGAGCGGCTGGAATTCTCCGAGACCGGAAGCTTCCGGCGCATCCCGTCGACGCTGGCGCCGCCGTCGATCCAAGCCATCAGCGTGTCCTCCGTGTTGAGTGCGGGTCCCTCCGCGCCCGAGATGATCGTGACCCACAACAACCTCGTGCTCGACGAGGTCGCGATCGGTCGGGACTTTGCGCCCTTTCAGCAGGCACGCGAGTCGCGCCCGGCGTTGTACCTGGGTTTCCGGTTTCCCGGTGACGGCATGACGGACGCGCGGTGGGACGCGGCGCTGGCCGGGCGCCCGATCGACCTCTACTGTCACGTGCGGGTCCCTCCCACGGGCCCTGCCTATCTCACCGATGCCGCTGGTCGAGGGCCGCGTCTGACGTGGCAGTACTGGAATGGCCGCGAGTGGCTGGATGCCACGGTGAGCGATACCACCGCGGCCTTGACGGTGCCCGGCGTGGTGACCATCCGGGCGGGCAAGGACGCCATGCCCTGGCTGCAGACGACGCTCGGCCGCGATCTCTATTGGGTGCGCGTGCTGTGGTCGGGGGGCGAGTTCGGCGGCTCTCCGGAGATGACCCGGATGGCGCTGAACACGGTGATGGCCACCCAGACGTTGACCCTGGAGAACGAGCTGCTGGGATCGAGCAACGGCAAGCCCGGCCAGACGTTTCACACCGCGCGAACGCCGGTGCTGGCCGAGTTCCATCTGGAGGTCAGGGAAGGGGAGGCAGCGGACGGAGAGGCGTGGGTGCCCTGGCAGGAGGTGGACAGCTGGTCGTCGTCCACGCACGACGATCGACACTTCGTGGTGAATCGCGAAACGGGGGAGATCACCTTCGGCGACAACGTGCACGGACGGGTCCCGCCGCGGGGGACCAACAACGTGCGCCTGCCGCGATATCAAACCGGGGGCGGCGCGGGCGGCAACAGGCCGCCGGGCACGATCGGCCAGCTGCGGACGACGGTGCCGTACGTCGACGCGGCGGTCAACCTGGAGGCGGCGGTCGGGGGACAGGACGCGGAAGACTGGGAGTCCCTGGCCGAGCGCGGATCTCGCTCGCTGCGCCATCGGGATCGGGCCGTGACGGCCGAGGACTACGAGGACCTGGCCAAGCTCGCCTCCCCGCGGGTCGCCCTGGCGAAGTGCTATGGGTGTGAGGACGCGGCGGGCGATTCCTTCGACGGAACCCTGCGGCCGGGAACGGTGAGCGTCGTCGTGGTGCCTCGCGATCCCGAGGCCCGGCCACGGCCGAGCCTCGAGCTGCTGCGCCGCGTCCGCGATTTTCTCGACGAGCGCTCCGCTCCGGAGGTGAGTCTCGTCGTGCTGGCCCCCCGGTACGTTCGGGTCTGCGTCGAGGCCGATGTCGTGGCCCGAGAGGTGTCCGGCGGCGGCGGCGTGCAGGTCCGTTGCGAGGCACGGCTGGCCCAATTCCTTCACCCGGTGACGGGCGGCGAGCAGGGCCGTGGCTGGAGGATCGGCGACGTCCCCCACGAGTCGGACCTGTACGCCCAGCTGGAAGACGTGGACGGTGTGGGCTACGTCCGGTCGCTGCGGTTTCGCCTGGAGGAGGAGGAGCCGAGAACGCTCGAGACCCAGCGCTTCGTGATCTCGTCAGGAGAGCATCGGATCCAGCTCGAGAGCTGATCCGAACCGCTGACCCCCATGCCCCTGAACGTCCCGAACCTCGACGACCGGACCTACGGCGATCTGGTCGAGGAAGCCCTGGCGATGCTGCCGCGCTATGCGCCGGGCTGGACGGACCACAATCCATCGGATCCCGGCATCACCATCATCGAGCTGCTGGCGTACTTCGCCGAGCATTTCATCTACCGGCTCAACCGGGTCACGACGGAAACCAGACTCCGCTTCCTGCAGCTGCTGGTCGGCGTGGGAGCGCATGGCGCGAGCGGCTGGGCCGCGCTGTCCGCCGAGGACATCGATCGGCACCTGCGGCAGGCCGTGCGCGATCTCCGGCGACCCGAGCGGGCCGTGACCGCGGAGGACTATGACGCGCTGGCCCGGGACGCCACGGCGAAGAACCAGGAAGAAAACCGACGGATCATCAGGGCGCAGTCCTTCGTGCGCCGAAACTTGGAGCTGGCGGACGACGCCGGCCGGGAGGCGGACGCCCCCGGCCACGTCAGCATCGTCTCCGTGCCGGCGGAGAGAACGCCTCCGGACGCCGTCGCGGCGTTGATCGCCCAGGTGCGCGAGTATCTCGAGCCCCGGCGGTTGCTCGCCACGAGACTGCACGTGGTGGAACCGTTCTATCTGTGGATCAGGCTCGGCGCGCGGCTGCATATGCGAGTCGACGCCACCGAGGAGCAGCGCGCGACGTCGCGGGAAACGGCGGTCGCGACCCTGCAGAAGTTCGGGAGCCCGTGGTCCGGCGGTGGGCGCGAGAGCGGTGGATCCGACGGGGACGGCTGGCCGTTCGGTCGCGCGTTGTACCTGTCCGAGGTCTACGAGCAGCTGGAGGGGATCCCCGGCGTCGACTATGTGGACGACCTCGACGTGATCGAGCTGTCGGTCCGCGGCGGGGCGTCCGACGATCGCACGCCGATCGGCATCAAGGTGGGCGGCTCGACGGTCGGGGTCGATTCGTGGCTGAGCGCGCGCCGCGAGCATGGCCGTGACCGGGTGCTGGTCGATTCGGCCGGGAAAATGATCGGCATCGCGTTGAAGCCGTACGAGCTGGTCCGCATCGCCTCGCGGGTCGAGGATGTTTCGATCGCCGAGAGCGCGCGGGGAGTCTCCGGAGTCGAGCCGGCGCGCCGGGCCGCGAACGACACGCGCCTGGTCCCCGTGCATCCGGCCGATCGCGCGGAGCACCTGGGCGGCGGCCCCGATCGGTCGGCGGGCGCCGCCGCGCGGCCGCCCGGCGGTCGCCTGGCGCGGCGCGGGATGGCGAGGGAACGATTGCTGGCCCAGCTGCCCGGCGTGTATCACGCGTCGGCGGCGCTGCGTCAGCTGCTGGGCGCGTTTGAGACTATACTCTGTGAGCCTCATGAGAGGGCGCTGGAAGAGCAGATCGCCCGGATCGCCATGGTGTTCGACGTCACAGGGCAGGAACTGCCGGTATGGTTGTCGGAACGCCGCGACGCGTTGCTGCCGTGGCTGGCGCAGTGGGTGGCCTTGAGCGGCCCCGGTGCCCTCACCCTCGAGGGGCGGCGCCGGCTCATCGGTCAGATCGTGCCGCTGTACGCGTGGCGGGGGACGGGGCGCTCCGTGACGGACCTTCTCACACTCTACTTGCCCGACGGCGCCGACGTCGGCGTCGAGGACGGACAGTTCCGGGGGCTGGTGCTGGGCCAGGCCCGGGCCGGCGTGGATGCCTGGCTCGCCGAGGACCGGCCCTTCTGGTTCAAGGTGACGATCCGGATGCCGGACGCCGCCGGCGGTCGGACCGACTGGCGGGAGCGGATCCGGCAGGTCATCGACCTGGCCAAGCCGGCCCACACGACGTACGATCTCGAACTGGTTGCGTCGCAAACCGATATGTTGTGAGAGGGACGAGGGCGATGCGAGCCTCGAAGGTGACGGCGACGAGCCTGCGCAGAGGGAGACGATGAACGCAATCAGGGTGCCCGTCGGACAGCGGCCCACGTACTACGACGGCCAGCTCCTGCTGGCCAAGGATTTCCTCGCCGAGCAGGAGTACCACGTACGCGCGCGCCAGAACCTCAACCGGCTCTATCTGGACTGGGGCGTCGTGCGGGGGCTCGCGGTGACGCGCGCCCAGGACCGATCCGTGCGCGTCGAGGCGGGCGCCGCGATCGACGACAAGGGCAACGACCTCCGGGTGGACGAGTCGCACGTGATCGACCTGAGCGAGTTTCGGGCCCGCGACCGGATCCACGTCTGCCTGGCCTACGAGGAGACGCCGGCGGGCGGCAAGGACGCCAACCGCGTGGACTGTTTCGCCGTCCTGACCGCGGGCCGCGAGTCGAGCGGTCTGGTGCTCGCGACCGTCGCCCTGGACGACCAGGGCAAGGTCGACGAAGCGGCCATCGACTACGCGCAGACGAAATACGCGCGGCTGGCCGAGGGCTCGATCGCCGCGGCCCAGCTCCACGGGAACCTCCGGCGGGGCTGGTTCAGATCGCCCTTCCGGCCCGAGGCGATGGTGGAGGGCCCGGAACAGGGAACCGAGGCGGGGCTGCCGGCCTTCCGGGTCGGGGCCACGGAAGCCCTGTCACCCGACCCCCGGGAGGCGGGCGATCGAGACCGGGGCGCGGCCGGCACCATGGCCATTCCCATTCCACCGAGTGTCGGCCACGTCTTTCAGTTCTCCATCGCCGGCAACGAAAACAAGGGGGAAATCTCCCTCTTGCTGATGCGCGGAGGATGGGACCCGAGGACGCGAAAGCACATCAGGGACGTTCTCGTCGAGCAGAAGATCGTCCGCAAGGAACCGTATTACGAGACCTGGGCCATCAGCGCCGGGAACACCGAGCTGAATCCCGAGCACCACACGCTGGCGCTCTGGCTGAAGGGGACCCGGCGGACCTCCGTGTCGTTGGTGGCCGTCGAGTTCGGCTACTGAGGAGCCGTTCGAGCGCGCACCCATGAGTATTCAGCGCGGGACGCGGTTGCAGCACTACGTCATCGAGGACCTCATCGCCCAGGGCGGGATGGGCAGCGTCTGGCGCGCCCGCGACACCCGACAGAACCAGGTCGTGGCGATCAAGGCGGTGGCCAACGATCTGATCTCGGACCCGGAATTCCGGATCAGGATTCGGGACGAGGCGCGCCGGCACCAGCGGCTGCAACACCCCAACATCGTCCCCGTTCCCGACGTGTTCGCCGAGGGCGGCGCCCTCTGCATCGTGATGAAGCTGATCGAGGGCGCGTCGCTCGCCAAGATGCTCGAGGACCGGCCCGCCCACCGCCTGAACGTCGAGGAAGCGATCGGCATCGTCAAGGACGTGTTGCGGGCGCTCGATTACGCCCACCGGCATGGCATCGTGCATCGAGACGTGAAGCCCTCCAACGTCCTCGTGGATCACGGCGGGGGCGTCTGGCTGTTCGATTTCGGCATCGCCATCGCCATGGGGGAGCAGCGCCGAACCCGGACGGGCGTCACCATCGGGACCCTGGCCTACATGAGTCCCGAGCAGATCACCCATCCCAGAACCATCGATCACCGGAGCGACGTGTACAGCGTGGGCTGTCTCCTCTACGAGCTCCTGACCGGACGCCCGCCGTTCCTGAAGAACGAGGACGGGGTGGCCAACACCGACTTCGCCCTCCAGCAGGCGCACGTCAAGATGCAGCCCGCGAGTCCCCGACGGCGCGTGCCCAGCATTCCGCCCGATCTCGACGAGATCATCATGAACGCGCTGGCCAAGAACCCGGACGACCGGATTCCCGGATGTCAGGAATTCGTGAGGCTCCTGGATCAGGTCGGGCAACCGGTGAACGACGGCGCCGGCGCCCCTCCGGCCGACGCGTCCGCGCGCCGCAAGCGGGTCGTCGCCGGCGTGGTCATCGCTGCCGCCGTGGTCCTGTTGTTGGTCCTCTGGTACCTGGCGCGCTGACCCGGCTACCCTCCGGGCATCACGACCGAGAACGTGGACTGCCCGAGCGTCACGCGGTCGCCGGGCCGAAGGACGATACCGGCCTCCGGCACCTTGTTGTCGTTGACGAAGGTGCCGTTTCTCGACGCCTTGTCGAAGATGAAGAGGCTCCCTTGCTCGTAGCGGAGATACGCGTGCTCGCCGGACACGTACTCGTCCCGGGTCAGCCGCAGGTCGTTCGCGGCGCCGGCGCCGATGGAAAGGAATTCCCGGTCCACGGCGTGCTCCTGCCCCGTCGCGGGGCCGGCGATGCCGCGAAGGATCGCGGCCGGCTGTCCGCTCGTCGGAGCGGGGAAGTACTGGCCGATGATCACGGTCTCGCGGCGCGGAGGGGCGGCCGGCTCGTCGGCCGTCCTGGTTGTGATGGGGCGTGGCGCCACGCGCCCGATGGGTTCTGCCGTCGTGCTTGTCGTTATCGGCGTGCGACGACGCCGGAACAAGAGCGCGGCTCCGATGACCAGCAAGGCCAGGAGGGCCAGCAGGAGGATCAGTGACCACCAATTCAGTGGCCACCAATTCAGTGGCCACCAATCCTGCCACCACTTCTTCCGCGGCTCAATCTTCGTCGTCACGAGGAGCGCGGGGATCTTGTCCGAGAGCTTGGCCAGCAGGACCGCCCCGTTCGGACGTTTGAGCGCGATCGCCGCGTTCTGGGTGGCGCGCCCGCTCGGGTCCGCGTTATAGGAAAAACGGACGGTCGCCGAGTTGGTTTCGAGCTGGTAGATCTGATCGAGTGCGGTCACGGTCACGACCTCGTTCCTGTACCCCGTGCCGGTGGTCGCGCTGGCCAGGCCGGAAAGCACGTCTTCGTAAGGTCGCCCGGTTTTCCCCCGGAATATGGTGTAGATCGGGATGGATCTGGCCTGGGATTCGTTGACGACCTGGTCGAGCGTCGGCGCGCTGCCTTCGTCCTTGCCGTCGGTGAGGACGACGATGATCCGCCGTATCTGGGGATCGTCCTTGAAGCCCTCTCGGAGCGTGTTGTAGAGAGCCTGATAGAGTCTCGTCTGCTTGTCCTTGGCGTCCGCCAGTTGCAGCGCGGCCGCGATCGCGTCGCGCGGCTGCTCGAACGAGACCGCGGGCCGCTCCTTGTCGCCAAAGAACGTGAGGGCGAACTGATCCTGACGGCGCGTGTTCTTCAGGAACGCGGGGAGCGCGCTCTTGATGTCGTTCATGGGCGCGCCGTTCATCGAGCCGCTCACGTCGACCAGGAACAGGAGATTCAATCGCTGGTCCTGCGTCTCCTTGGCGGTCGCGACCGGCTTGTCGTCGATCAGGAGGCCGAAGTCCGACGATTTGGGGACCGCGCCGGGCGGGAATTGGACGACCGCGGTGAGCTCGCCGGCGGAGTTGACGAAGGAGGACCGGAGACGGAGCGTCTCCGGTTGCGCCGCCGCCATGGACACCGACGGCACGAACAGGAAACCGACGGCCACCAGGAACGTGAGCCATGTCATGGGATCACCTCGGTACCGGGATCGATCGGTGGGCCTCCCGGCTCGGAATCTGCCGAGATGGTAGACGAAGACTCCCACCCATTGTCAAGGGGCGCCGGCCCGGCCCCCCTCGACGCCCCGCCGCGTCGATGCCGGTATCATCACCCTCCGTGAACGGTCGCTGGCGGCAGCTCGCGTGGTTGTCGATCGCCGAGCTGCTCGCGCTCTCCCTGTGGTTCAGCGCTTCGGCCGTCTTGCCCGCGCTCGTGCGGGAGTGGCGGCTGGGCGACGTCGGGCGGGCCTGGCTCACCAACGCGGTGCAGCTCGGGTTCATCGTGGGCACGCTGGGGAGCGCCCTCGGCAACCTGCCGGACGTCTGGCCGGCGCGGCGGCTGATGGTGGTCAGCGCGGCGGCCGGCGCCCTGGCCAACGCCGCGGTCGCGCTCTGCGTGGATTCTCTCGTGCCCGCCCTCGTGCTGCGATTCCTCACCGGCGTCAGCCTGGCCGGGGCCTATCCGCCGGCCATGAAGATCATGGCCACGTGGTTTCGCGAGGGGCGCGGTCTCGCCATCGGGATCCTGATCGGCGCCCTCACGGTCGGCTCGGCGACGCCACACCTGATCCGGGGGATGACCGACCTGCCGTGGCGGCACGTCCTGCTCGCCGCCTCGGTCCTCGCGCTGGCCGCCGCCGTGATCGTGGCGCGGTTCGTGGACGAGGGGCCGTATCGATTTCCGGCCGCGCGGTTCGACGTGCGCATGGCGGCGGCGATCTTCCGCGAGCGCGGGGCGCGGCTGGCGTGCTTGGGATACTTCGGGCATATGTGGGAGCTCTACGCGATGTGGGCGTGGATCGGCGCCTTCCTCGCCGACAGCCTGGCCGCGCGCGGCGGCGGCACCTACGCGGGGCTCAACGCGAGCGTGGCGACGTTCGTGGTGATCGCCGCCGGAGCGCTCGGGTGCTGGCTCGGCGGGATGCTGGCCGACCGGTGGGGGCGCACGACCGAGACGATGCTCGCGATGGCGATGAGCGGGCTCAGCGCGCTCGCCATCGGCCTCACGTTCGGCGGCGCCCCCTCCCTGACGCTGGCGGTGGCGATCGGGTGGGGGATCACCGTCATCGCCGACTCCGCGCAGTTCTCGACGGCGATCACCGAGCTGTCGCCGCCGGCCTACGTCGGCACCGCGCTCACGACGCAGACGTGCGTGGGGTTCGCGATCACGATCGCCTCGATCTGGCTGATCCCGCTGGTCGCCCAGCACGTCGGCTGGCGCTGGGGATTCGCCGCGCTCGCCCCCGGCCCGTTCCTCGGCATCGTGGCAATGGCGCGCCTGCGCACCCTGCCGGAATCCCTCAAGCTCGCAAGCGGCCGCCGGTAGTACGCGAACTGCCAGGAGCGCCCCGGCTCGGACCGGGCGGGAGTACGCACATTTTCGGAGCCCCGGCTCGGACTGAGCGGGAGTACGTAAATTTTCAGGAGCGCCCCGGCGCAGCCGGGGCGATACGCGAATTGGGGGGTTTGGGGGGGCCATTTCTGGCCCCCCCATCATTTAGGTTAAGCTGTCCGGGTCATGCTGGCTCGGCTCGCCTCGTGGAGAACGCTCAAGAGCGGGGTCCTGCTCTTCTGGGCCGCCTGGTTCACGATCGTGCTGATCACCAACGTCTGCGACGCGCTCAAGGCCGGCCGCGTGCTGCCCTCGGGATGGACGTTCAGCTCGGGGAACTGGGAGCTGATGCTCAAGGTCACCGCCGTGCACGCCACGCCGGTCGCCATCGTCGGCCTCATGTTCCTCGGGGTGATCGCGTGGGAGGCCCTCGCGGGCGTGCTCTTCTGGCGGGCCTGGGCGGCCGGCGGGCGCGGCGGCCTCGTGGCCTTCGTGGTGGGCCTGTCCCTCTGGGCCACCTTCGCGCTCGCCGACGAGGTCTTCCTCGCCTACGCCGTCGAGGCCGTGCACCTGCGCCTCTTCGGACTCCAGCTCCTGAGCGTGCTCGCGCTGCGTTTGCTCCCCGAGTGAGCGCCGGCCCTCAGGGCCGATCCACGACCGTGATGGTGTAGCCCTGCTTCTCCATGCACCGGTTGAACGCCTCGCGCTCGACCTTGTCTTCCTGGAGCGTCCGCAGCAGGCTGCGTGAGGGGGCCACCTTGCGGCACGCCCGCTTGTCGCGTTCGAGCGAGGCGGGCGTCATGCGAGGCTTTTCGTAGATCCACTCCTGGCTACTCGCGCACGCCGCCAGGAGCGTCGCGACGCAGCAGAGGAGGGGGAGCGATACGACGGCGAGCCGGCGGGGAGCCATGGCGGTTGTAGAATACACGGCGATGCGACGCGTGGGGATCGCGGTCGTGGTGGGGATGCTCATCGCGGGCTGCGTCACCCCGATCGTGCTGGAGCATCCCGCCACCAACGAGCGGGTGAACTGCACGCTCGAAGCGGAGCGGCTGGTCTACGAAGTGCCGAATCCCGGCCCAGGCACCGACGTGCCGCGAGCGCGTCCATTCCCGGCGCTGACCACGTTCGACCTCGAGCAACAGTGCGCCGGATCACTGCTGAGCGATGGGTTCGTCTGCCTGAGCGGCTGTCAGAACTTGCCGCGCTGAGCAGGGCTCTCCGCGCTGGGCGTTGTAGTACAGTGACACGCATGCCTGGGAAGGGGTCGACCCGCATCGGGCGTCGGCGCGCGCTCTTCACCGTCGTGGCCGCCGTGCTCGGGTTGCTTCCGGATCTCGGGCGCGCGCAGGCGCCGCTCCATCTCGCCTACACGGTGGAGCGTGGCGGCGCGGGCCCGGCCCGGGTCAGCGGCCGGGTGCTCAACGAGAGCAGCGTGGACGTCTTCGACGTCTACGTGAGCGCCGAGGCCCTCGACGCGAGCGGCAAGGTGCTGGGGCGGGGACTGTCGTTCGTGAGCCCGTCGATTCCGCCGCGCGGCATCGTGCCGTTCACGATCAGCATCCCCGCGGCGCAGACCGCCGCCAGCTTCCGCGTACGGATCTCGTCCTTCCGTCAGGGCTTCGGCCAGCAGGCCGGATAACCCGCGGTTCCCCCGCGGGCGGCCTCAGCGGACGGTGTCGCCCCCGCCGCTCTGCACCCACTCCCACTGGAAGATCGACACCCGATAGCTTGCCGCGCGGGCAGGCAGGCGCGCTTCGAAGTAGGCGCCCGTTCCCGGAGGCACCTCGAGCGGCACGTAGGCGATCGTCTGGGCGATGACGGCGCCGGCGGCGTCCAGGCTGTTGACCAGCAGGCGGACCTTCCGCGCCGAGAAGCCGTACTCGTTGCGGATCCGACCGTGAACGACGGGGCGACCGTTGGTGTCAGCGGCTTGCCACTCCAGGGTGAAGTAACGTTCACCGTCCACCACGAGCGGTGTGAGCAGGGCCGCCCCGTGTGCGACGGCGGCGGCGCCGGCGACGAGCACGCACGCGAAGGCCAGGGTCTTGAACCTCATGATCTTCCTCCTTTTTTGATCCGATCATCGGGAGGTCCGCGCTATCTTCATCATGATGTCGCGTTGTCTCGGAACGTCAAGAGGCCTGGCACTCGTCTTGTATCTCGTTCCATCGCGTCCGGCGCACCGCCCAGGAGGGCAAATGTTTTTCCCCAGCCCGGAGAACATTCTCCCAAGGAGGATAACCATGAAGGCCTTCACGACGTTTCTCACGATTTCCGTTTTCGTAGCCGCGACCCTGGTGGCCGGGTGCGCGTCGACGGCGCCGCTGCCGGGCTCGACCGCGTTCACCGGCGAGGTGTGGACGTGGGACGAGCAGGAGAACACGGTGACGCTCCGCCAGGCCGGGCGCGACATCCGCGTGCAGGTCACGCCGGACCAGCTGATCGGCCTGCAGCTGCACTCGACCAAGACCATCATGGGCACGCTGGCCCCGCCCAAGGCGCTGCCGGTCGTGATGGTGGAAGGCCCGTCCACGGTGCTGCCGCGCGGCCCCGCTGACGAGATGCAGCTCACCGGCACCGTCGCCATCGTCGATCCCGCGGGCAAGCTCGTCGTGAACACCCCGCAGGGCGCGATCCAGATCTGGCGCGCGACCGACGGCATGACGTTCACCCAGGGCAGCAACGTGCGCGTCCACGTCCGCGTGCAGCCGATGGACGTCATGATGGTCCAGCCCGGGCCGACCGGAGTCATCTCCGCCCCGCCGCCGATCCCGATCTCTCCCAGCGCGTCGCCGCGCACCGAGCCGGGTGACTACGCGATCGTGATGGGCCGCGTCGTCGCCGTCGACCCCGCCGGCGCCATCACCATCGAGTCCGCACGCGGCCCGGTGACGGTCCGCGTCCCGACCGCCTCACGCTACAAGGTCAACGACACCGTCGAGGTCCGCACGTCGGTGCACCCCGCGTAGGTCGTCGTTCGGTATTCGCGGCACGCTCCGGCGTGAGCCGGAGCGTGCCCAACGCCTCGCGCGTGTTTCGAGCGGCTCGTCGCCGCACGATCGTGTCGCGGCTCTCCGTGCGATCCGTCGGGTATACTGTCGTGGCTGACCCCGTCGTCTAGCCTGGCCCAGGACGCGACCCTTTCAAGGTCGAGACCGCGGGTTCGAATCCCGCCGGGGTCACCACCTCCCCCTAACTACTCGAAATACCTGTGTTCACAGGCCTTCGCGCCGCTCCGCTGGTACAAGGAGTGGTACAAGGCTATGCTCGTCCAGATGCCCGGCTTGGTCCTTCGCAAGAGCGTGTACGTCTATCGACGAGCGGTTCCTCCACGCCTTCGCTCGATCGTCGCGAAGCGCGAATGGAAGATCAGTCTCGGTATGGGAGACCTTGCAGTCGCGCAGCGTCGCCTCTCGAAAATCTCCGCTGAGGTCGAGCGCGAAATCAAGGAAGCTGAAGCGGGGACGGAATCCCGCAGTGTTGGCCTATCGAGCCGTTCAGCATTGGAAACAGGACAGCGCGCAGAGTCCCCCTGATCTTGACGCCGAAGAGGCCCTCGACAGTCACATCACGATGCTGCTGGAGGACGACGAGGCGGGGGAGCGGAAACTTGATCCAGGCCGGCGCGCGGTGCTCAAGGCGCTGCTCCGGCGCGACGAGGATGGTGGAGCGGACAACCCGCCCGTGACGATTCTGTTCGAGCGGTACTACGCGGAGCGGAAGCTCCCGGCAAAAACCAAGAACGAATGGGAACTGGTCTGTCGGCGCTTCCTTGAGAGCGTCGGTGGAGATCTGCCTTCCCGCGCCGTGACGCAGGCTCACGTCAGAAACTTCAAGACGGCGCTGCTCACGACGACGTCGAAGCGAACCGGGAACACCATGGCGCCCGCGACGGTCCAGAAGTGGCTGAACGCGCTCCGCGCAGTGCTGTCCTGGGGGAAGCGCGAAGGCTACCTCACCACGACTCCGGCCGAGGGAATTACGGTGAGCGTCAAGGTGGACCCCGATGAGGGGAGGCAGCCGTACAGCGCCGAGGATCTCGAAAAGCTCTTCAGCCGGGACGCCTGTGACGCTCGCAAGGGGAAACCAGCCGGAGCCCGGTCCTCGGTCGAACGCCCTGCGGATACCTGGCTGCCTTGGCTTGCGCTGTACACAGGGGCACGCCTGGAGGAGCTTGGTCAGCTTCGGGTGTCCGACATGCGCGTGGAAGACGACGTGCCATTCCTCGCGATCGAACCGGGCGACGGCAAGCGGGTCAAGACCCGATCGTCTCGCAGACGCATCCCGATTCACCCTGAACTGGTCAGGCTGGGATTCCTGACGTTTGTGATGACGCAGCGAGGGGCCGCCCATGAGCGGCTGTTCCCTGAGCTTCGAGCCACGAGCTACGGCTCACTCACGGCTGCCTGGTCGAAGTTCTGGGGGAAGCACGCGCGCGAACTTGGCGTCACGGACAGGCGGAAGACGTTCCACAGTTTCCGCCATGGGTGGAAGGATGCGGCCCGTGCGGTGATGCCGGAGGAGCACCACGACGCGATCACGGGGCACTCTAGCAGTTCAGTGGGGCGCAGCTACGGAAGGGGTGTGCCTCTGAAGTGCTGGCGGAGAGCATGGCGCGAGTCACCTTCCCTGTGGAGATCCTGCAACGCACGTAGAGCCGCCGCCGCGAGTCAGGAGGTAGCGTGACTGCAACGAAGAGAACAATTGCCGCGCTTCTTCTGTGGCTAGGTGTTGCGATAGCGTTTTACTTCATCATTGGAGCTTCGACGTACCCACAGTGGTGGAAGAGGTTCTTGCTGGGCGGAGGCATCGCTCATTTCTGGTACTGGGAAGAGGGGGTCTCTGCTTTAGGGCAGACACTGACATCGTTCACGCCAGCAGGTGCAGTGGCAATTGGACTGGTGCTCGCCTTGCTAGCATGGGCTATGTCCTCCCTGATAAGGCGTGCCGCTGGGCACGAGACCGACCTCATACCTCGGCCGCCTCGTAAGCTCGTTCTTCTCGCCGGCTTCCTGAGCTGCATCACCCTACTGAGCCTTCCGTTCGTTAAAGGTGAATACTGGAGCCTCGAAGACGTCGCGCGGCGTCTAGCGGCCGTTTCACGGGACATTGCGGATCTACCAGTGCCAGGGTTGTGGGGGGTCCTTCCCCCACCGTCTGGGACTTTCCTCTACGTTGACCGGCAACAAGCGCTCGAACAGTATGCTGCATTGCACGATACCCTCACGTTAACCACTGAGACAAGCAAACGCCTCTCCGAGTCGACATCGACTGCCACGGCCACGGTGCCGAACGTTGGTTCACTGGGACGAGAAGAAAAGGTCGGCTCAGAAACGAGTGCGATCCGCACAGCGCCCTCCCTGACGCCGATTGCTGCGACAGTTAGGTTGATCGAGAAGTTTCGGCGCGACAGAGGGGCTGTACAACTGTTCGAAGCGGTTGACGACAACTACGAACACCGCGCGCTCATTGACGGGCTCAAGAAACGGGGCGTCGTTCTTTCGGCAACACAGGAGAGTCAGCTGATCCAGGGTGAAATTGCTCTCTGGGAGGAGAAGACACTTAAACTCCGAGATCGACGGCCGATGTTCTTTCACGGTGGAATATCTGTCCTGCCTGGCAAGGGGACGGCCGAGCTAGCAGCGACAGCGCGAGGGCCACTTGTGGTTAGGCTTTCGGGTCGCTTGAACCCGGCAGATTTTGCTGGTCACGTTCGTCATTGCCTAGCAATAGGCACACCGTCTTGTGACTTCGCGTCCATAACTCTGTTCGGTGTGATCGAGACGGTTGAATCTCCGTCTGACCGAGTACGGAAGGTGACTATCCTGCCCATCGCAATCTGGTAGTTCCCGACCGAAGTCTCCACATGGAGACCGTGGGGTATCGCAAGAGGGTACGAAAAGGATAGACTGGGTAGCCTGGGGCGGTGATGCCCGAGGAACACAACGACTCGATCACCGGGCATGCGAACTGGAGCGTTGGGCGGAGCTACGGACGAGGGGTGCCGTTGAAGATGCTGGCGGCGATCATGGCGTCGAACTATCTGGGCAACACAAACGGGGGACGAAACAATGTCGCGAGCACTCTTGGTAGCCCTGACGACGTTCGCTCTGGCTTCGCTTTCCCCCACCGGTGTTCACGGCCAACCTCCAAGTTATTTGATCACTACGGCCGGCCAGCCGGTCGTAGCAGTCTTTCAAGATCGAGGAGAGTCTTATGCTCTCGGTTGTGTTGAGTTGCTCGCGCGGTGGAATCTTGTTGAGCTTCGTCACGTGAAAACAGAAGAGTGGGGTCCGACGTTGGCGAAAACTCCCATTGCGGCACATGTCCACTGCGATAATCGCGTCACCCCGTTCCTCATGAAGACAGAGCCCTCGCAACCTCCGCAGCCAGGAGGTCTGCTGATCCCGCACACAGACGACAAGCTCTATCGCCACTATGTCGACCATTGGGGCTGGCACAGCGCCATTCGTGGTGCTGCCGTCAAGAGCCTGACCCCGCAGGAACTAGAGAGCCTCGACCGTGGCCGCCGTGGCCCTGATTTCGTGAGCAAGTTTGCTCCGCCGCCGGAACCCAACCAGTGTCGGTTCACGGCCTGCATCGGCGTTGTCGAAGTGTGCTGTGGGTCGGGAGGCATCAAGGGGTTTTGCATCGGTGTCTCTTCATGTCCTGGCGGACAGTGAGTGCCTTGTTAACATGCACGTAGCAGTCGGCTGCGTTGATCGGGCATGTCATCTCGCCAGCAGACAGGACACCGCAGGAGGGGGGGCCAGCACTTTCGATCGCCCACCCACCACCCCTCCGATTCTCGTCCACAGGTCACCCGCAGGCAGACCAGCGGTCGGTCGGAGGGGCAGTGGTGGTTCCCCGCCCGTGACATCAGGCGGGGTTCGCTACTCGAACGTTGAGGCGGCTACAGTGAGCCGTTCAAGGTCATCAACGCCGCTCTGATTGCGTCGGCGGCCGGCGTGTCCTCTACAACCATCACGGCCGGACGTCCGTCCCCGCTTCGCCGTCTCTGAATGTTCGGGGTGCCCTCCCACGTGTCCCAGTCAAAGTCAGGGCGAGTCTCACGGCACAGAGTCTGCTGGCATTGAGGAAGGCTCAAAAGAGCGACGGTTGTAGGATACGCAGTATGCGGCGGAGCGCCGATCTGAAGTTTCTGAGGTCTCCACGCAGCTCCTCACGGACGCGAACCGTTCCATTGTTGTTGAAGACCAATAGACACCCGCCTTGATCGTAGGGTGGAAGTTTCACGTTAAAGGCAATCCGGCTCGCGGCGGCATTCCACTGAGTTCCGACGCGCCCATCGGTCCCAGACGTGGGCGCCATCACGAACACTGTCTTCACAAGAGCGCCGGATAGGACGATGCGGTCGAGTTCCCACGCCGTTCCACGAGTATCACTTGGCATCACAACAATGATGGCGGCTGC
>DATHGT010000359.1:0-8081 GCA_035317605.1 Candidatus Acidiferrum sp.
GGGTCACCCGGTCCCACTCCCATCCCCCGCTCGCCCTCCCGCGGGTACCGGTTCTGGGGACTAGATCAGGAAGATTTTCAGCAACTCGGTGGGGGGCGTCGGGGAGGAGCGGCGATCGCTCCCCCCGACATCAATCGATAGGCGAGGCGGGTGAGCCAGTAGGCGTGGGAGCCGGCGGCGACGATGATCATCAGGATGGGCAGGAGCGTGGGGGCGAAGGTGAGAGCGGCGATGAAGAGCAGGAGCATCGCGTAGAAGCCGTCGCGATTGCCGAGGGCGTCGAGGAAGCCGCCGACGCCGCCGGCGGTGCTCCGGGGCGAGGTCTTCGCCATCATTGCGCTCACCACCACGCCGCTCGCGGCCAGCACGCCGAGGCCGATCCCCGCGCGGCCCGCCCTGGCCTGAGCGGTCGCGCCCATCGCGAGCACGAGCAGCGCGTGAATCACGGTGTCGCTGGTCACGTCGAGCCATTCGCCGAGGCGTGACTCGCTATGGGTCAGCCGGGCGACCTCGCCGTCGCTGTGATCGAGCACCACCGCCGCGGCGTACAGGACGAGTCCGGCCAGAGCGCTCCACGGGGTGGCGTGCCAGAAGCCCCACACCGCGATCAAGCCCACGAGCAGGCTCGCGAGGCTGACCTCGTTCGCGGTGAGCCCGAGGGCCAGCGCGAGTCGGGTCAGCGGGCGCGCGAGCCGTCGATGGAAGATCGTGTCGAGCCGGCTGTCGATGGGGCTGCCCGCGCTGGCCGGGAGCGCCTCCGCGGGCGGCGCCGGTCGCGTGCGGATCACGCGCCGTCCAGCTGGACGATGTGCGGGAGCACCTCGTCGCGGGCGCGGCGCAGATCCTCTGCGAAGTCGATCTCGGTCCAGGGGAGACCCGTGACGTCCACCCATCCCACGTGGCGGGTGCCGACCAGCAGGTGCAGGGCGTCCTCGTACTCGTTGAGGCCGTCACCTTCCTTGATGACCTGCTCGAGCCGGCGCACCAGCTCCGGGCCCGCCTCGGCGCCGCACTTGAAGAAGCCGACGCCTTCGCCCACGTGCTCCCACGACTCCGGCACCACTTTCTTGCCCAGCGCGATCACGCGATCGCCGCGCAGGTAGTATTTGACCTCTTCGCCGGTGTCCTGGAACGCGCGGTCGACGAGGAACGCGCTCGGGGCCGTCGCCCCCACGAGGCGGCGGAGGAACTCGCGCGGGAACAGCACGTCGGCGTCCATGATCAGCGCCGGCTCGCGCAGATGGGCGCGGGCGGCGTAGAGCGACAGCGCCGAGCCGCGCGTGTAGTCCGGGTTGTCCACGTAGCGCACGCGCATGGCCCCGTGCTCGTCGCCGGCCAGCGCCCGCACCTGCTCGGCGAAGTGCCCGACGACCAGCACCGTGTCCCGCACCCCCACGCGCTCCAGCGCGGACAGCATGCGCGTGAGCAGGGGACGGTCGCCGACGTCCAGCAAGCACTTGTGGGTGTGGTCGGTGAGGGGGGCCAGCCGCCGCGCCACCCCCGCGGCCAGGATGATCGCCTTCACGCGCCCTCAGCCTCGCGGGTGCGGGCTCGACGAGGTCCGGCGCTGGTCGTCCGAGAACTCGGCCTGCTTGGTCTTCATCTTGCGCACGAGCTCCTGGTACGACGAGGTCTGGATGATCTTGTTGAACTGGGTCCGATAGTTCGCGATCAGGCTGACCCCCTCGATGATCACGTCGTAGACCAGCCAGCGGTCGCCGTGCTTGTACATCTTGTAGTCGACGGGGATCTCGGTGCCGTGCTTGGTGGCGATCCGCGTGCGCACCGTGGCCTGGTCGCCCTCGATGGTGTCGCCGAGGTAGGCGATCTTTTCGCCGCTGTAGAGCTCGATCTTCGAGAGATACGAGCGCTCGAGCAGGTTGGCGAACAGATCCACGAATTCCTTGCGCTCGGCCGGCGTCCGCGGCGGCCAGTGCCGCCCCAGCGACCGCTTGGCCGTCTCGGTGAAGTCGAAAATATCCTCGGCGATCTTCCGGACGGCGGCCCGCCGCTCCCGGGCCTTGCCTTCCTTCTTGAGATCGGGCTCCTCGAGGGTCTTCACGACCCGGTCGATCTGAATCCGCAGCACATCAGTCGGCGCTCCCGCCCACCCGGCGCGGACGACCAGGAGACTCACCACGAGGGCAACCGCGCCCAGAACGCGGCGGCGGTATCGAATCATCCGAACCTCCTCTGCATCACGTGGCCTCTCACCCCCCGGCCCTCACACCTTGCCGAAAATGTACTTCGAGATCAGCTCCTCGAGGTCGATCGGAGCCTCGACCTCCCGGATGCGTCCATTGGGGGGAATGATCTTGTCCGAGCCGCCCGGACTGATGCGGATGTACTTCTCCCCGATCAAGCCCTTGGTCTTGATCGAGGCGATCGAATCGTCCTGAAGCTTCACGCCGCCGTTCAGCCGCAACGTCACGCGCGCCTGATAGTCGGCGAGCCCGATCGCCTCGACGCGGCCGATCAGCACGCCCGCGATCTCGACGCCGGACCCCGCCTTCAACCCGCCGACCGACGGGAAATCGGCGGTCACGAGATATCCCGTCCCGCCCAGGAACGAAACCCTGCCGAGTCTAATCGAAAGGTATCCCAATGCCAAGATACCGAGCACCAGGAACATCCCCACCGCGACGTTGACCTTGGTACGTTCCATCTCACGCCCCTCTAGATACGGACTTCGGGCTCTCCCCGGATGAACTGTTGCACGATCGGATTGGTCGAGGCCTGGATCTCCTCGGGCCGCCCGATCTCGACGATCCGGCCCTCGTGGAGCATGGCCACCGTGTCGGCGAGCTGGAAGATCTCCGGGATCTCGTGGCTCACCACCACCGCCGTGAACCGGAGCCGCCGGTGCAGCTCGCCGATCAGCCCGTGGATCGTGTTGACGAGGATGGGGTCGAGCCCGGTGGTGGGCTCGTCGAAGAACACCACGGCCGGCTCCGTCACCAGGGCGCGGGCGATGGCCACGCGTTTGCGCATGCCGCCCGAGACCTCCGCCGGGTACTTGTCGCCCACGTCGTCCAGCCCCACCTGCTCGAGTCCGCGGGTCACGCGGGCCGCGATTTCCGAGCGGGTCAGGCGCGTCTTCTCTCGCAGCGGGAAGGCGACGTTCCCCGCGCACGTCAGCGAGTCGAAGAGGGCGCCGCCCTGGAACACCACGCCGTAGCGCTCGCGTACCCGGTCGAAGGCCCGGCTCCTGAGATCGGTCACGTCCACGCCGTCGATCACGATGCGCCCGGCGTCGGGACGGACGAGCCCCAGCAGGTGCCGGAGGAAGACCGATTTGCCGCCGCCGCTCCGGCCGATGATGATCGTGATCGAGCCGTCGGGAACTTCGAGGTCGATCCCGCGCAGCACCGCCTGGCGGCCGAACGACTTGGTGAGCCCCTGGACTTTGATCATTGAAGGGCTCGTCTCGCCGCGGGGCGCGGATTTCGATCATTGAAGGGTTCGGTTCGCCGTCCGAGCACGGCTCGCCTCACACGGCGTCTCAAGGCCACGATCACGGCAGCACCGAGCCGAGGAAGTAGTCCCAGACCAGGATGAGCACCGAGGAGAGCACCACGGCCTGGGTGGTGGCGCGGGCCACGCCTTCGGCGCCGTGGCCCACGTGGAATCCCTTGTACGTGCAGACCCACGTCACCAGGACGCCGAACGACACCGACTTCCAGAAGCCGAGCATGATGTCCTTCATGTCCACGAACGTCTGCATCTCGCCGAAGTAGGTGCCCTCGGAGAGACCGAGCAGCTCGACCCCGACCAGGTAGCCGCCGAAGATCCCCACCGCGTCGAACAGCGCGGTCATGAGCGGAAACGTCACCACACCGGCCAGCATCGACGGCGCGGTCAGGTACCGGAACGGGTTCAGCGCCATCACGGTCAGCGCGTCGATCTGCTCGGTGATGCGCATGATCCCGAGCTCGGCGGTCAACGCCGAGCCGGCGCGTCCGGTGACCATCAGCGCGGACAGCACGGGCCCGAGCTCGCGGATCAGCGACAGCGCGACCGCCGGTCCCAGGAACGCCTCCGACCCGAAGCGGGAGAGCGTGAAGTAGATCTGAAGCCCCAGCACCATGCCGGTGAAGGCGCCGGTGAGGAGAATGATCAAGAGCGAGCGGAAGCCGATGTAGTTGATGCGGTCGACGAACGCGCGGAACTTGAAGGGCGGGGTGACGATGGTGGCCAGCGCCTGGAGAAAGAACGTCCCGAAGCGGCCCAGCGAGACCACGATGTCGATCGCCCACCGACCGAGGGCGTCGAAGGGGACCAGGGCCCGCGGAAAGGGACGCTCAGCCATGCACGGCGCGGCGGTACACGCCGAGCGCCCACAGCGGGAAGTATTTCGCGTAAAGGTGGTACTGCAGCATGAACACGCGCGGGAACCCGGTGCCGTTCCACCACGCGTCGTCCCACGCGCCGTCCTCCCGCTGCGTCCGCAGGAGATACGCGACCCCGCGCTCGACCGCCGTCGAGCGCGCCTGGCCGGCCGCCAGCAACGCGAGCACGGCCCACGCGGTCTGCGACGGCGTCGACGGGCCGACGCCCGCCAGCTCGGGACGGTCGTAGCTCTCGCACGTCTCGCCCCAGCCGTCGTCCGCGTTCTGGTGGGCCTGGAGCCAGCGGATCGCGCGCTGCACGTAGTCCTGCGTCATGTCCTCGCCGATGGCCTGGAGCCCGCGGAACACCGACCACGTCCCGTAGATGTAGTTGACGCCCCAGCGTCCGAACCAGGGCCCGTCGTCGCGCTGCGTGCGCCGGATGAACGCGCGCGCGCGCCGTACCGTCTCACTGTCGCGATCGTAGCCGAACGTTCCCAGCATCTCGAGCCCTCGCCCGGTGAGGTCTTCCGTCGAGGGATCGAGCAGCGCGCCGTGGTCGGCGAACGGGATGTTGTTGAGGTAGAGCTGGTCGTTGTCGGCGTCGAAGGACGCCCAGCCGCCGTCCCGTCCCTGCATGCCCAGAAACCACCCGAGCCCGCGCTCCTTGGCGACGCGGACACGGTCGGCGTCGAGACCGACGATCTTCTCCAGCCCCATCAGCACCATCGCGGTGTCGTCGAGGTCGGGATAGTAGTCGTTGGCGTACTGAAACGCCCAGCCGCCGGGCTGCACGTACGGCCGCTTGACCTGCCAGTCGCCGGGACCGAGGACCTGCCGCGCGAGCAGCCATTCCGCGGCGTGATGCAGCGCCGGATGATCGGGCGGAAGCCCGCTCTCCACCAGCGCGTTGACGACGAGCGAGGTGTCCCACACCGGCGACGGACAGGGCTGGTAGTGCAGGCCGTCCCCGTCCTCGGTCGCGAGCGCCTCGATCTCCTTGATCTGCCCGAGCACCAGAGGATGGTCATCGGCATAACCGAGCAGGCGCATGGCAAGGATCGAGTTGGCCATCGCGGGATAGATGCCGCCGAGGCCGCCGGGCAGGGCGAGCCGCTCTTCCAGCCACAGCCGGGCCGCTTCCACGGCGCGCCGGCGCAGCGGGCGCGGAGAGAAGCGCTCCCAGATCTTGAGCCCATCGTCCGCGGCCAGGAAGAAATTCTTCCAGAGCAGCCCGCGCCAGGACCACGGTTTCGGTCTGCGGTCGAACCGGAGGCTGGCCTTCTCTCGGGGCACCGGCCACAGCTCGTCGAGCGAGCGCGACGAGGGCAGGTAGGTGACGGGCTTTCGGTCCAGGATGACGAGCAGAGGCACGATGACCGTGCGCGACCAGTAGGAGACGTCGTACAGGCTGAACAGGAACCACCGCGGCGACAGGATGATCTCCACCGGCATCGCCGGCACGCCGTTCCAGTCGTACTCGCCGAACAGGGCCAGCAGGATCTTCGTGAAGACGTCGGCCTTGACGGGCCCCCCCAGCTCGAGGATGCGCGCGCGCGCGCGGACCATGGCGGGATCGTCGACCGGCACGTCCGCCATCTTCATGGCGAAGTACGCCTTGATCGTCGCCGAGAGGTTCGTGGGGCCGCCCGCGAACAGGGTGAAGCCGCCGTCGGGCCGCTGCCGACTCCTGAAGTAGCGGACCGCCTTGCGCTCCCGCTCTTTGTTCACCCGGTCGATCAGGTGACACAGCAGCAGGTATTCGGACGTGATCGTGGTGTTGGCTTCGAGCTGGCCGACCCAGTGGCCGTCCGCCGCCTGGGCGCCGAGCAGGAGAGCCTGGGCGCGGGAAATGGCCGAGTCGAGGGCCGTCACGGGACCGGATGGTAACATGCGGATTCGCGGCCCAAAAATGGATCTCCTGGTCGGTAGCCTCGCGCTGAGGCCCTACGTGTTCCTGTTCCTGGCAGCGTTCCTGATCGCGGGAGCGTGCGATCTCGGTCTTCGCCGCACGCTCCTGTTCGGTGGAGTGGTCTGGCCGATCGCCTGGGCCGCCGAGTGGTCCTCCGTCCAGGTCGGGATCCCGTTCGGCCTGTACCACTACACGGGGCTCACGCGCGGCCAGGAGCTCTACGTCGACGGGATCCCGTTCTTCAGCTCGCTCTCGTTCACGTTCCTGGCGTACGCCGCGTATTGCCTGACCAGGCGGGTCTTGGCCGGGATACACGCATCGTCGGCGTCGAGGGCGGTGCTCGCGGGGTTCTTCATGATGATGCTCGACGTGGTCATCGACCCGGTGGCCGTCCGGGGTGAGCGCTGGTTCCTCGGGAACCTCTTCTACTATGCAAATGGCGGCGTGTATTTCGGGGTCCCGCTGTCCAACTTCGCCGGCTGGTGGCTCGTCGGCGCGATCGCTGTCTTCGCGTACGAGGCGTGCGCGCGGCCCGATCGCTCGCGCGATCCTGGCCGGATCGGACCCGGAATCGCGTTATACTACGCGGTGTTTCTGTTCAACCTGGCGATCACGGGGTGGATCGGTGAGTGGAAGCTGGCGTCGGCCGGGTTCGCCTTCCACGCGCTGATGGCGTTGGCGATCGTGACCATCGTGGGCTGGGCTCCGATGCGAAGCATCCTGGAGACGGGGAGAGTCGAGCGGGCATGAGCGTACCGATCTCGCAGATGTGGACCGTGGCCTCCTACGTGATCCGGCAGAAGCTCGAGCGCCGGGCGCGCTATCCACTCGTGCTGATGCTCGAGCCCCTCTTCCGCTGCAACCTGGCCTGCGCGGGGTGCGGCAAGATCCAGTACCCGCCGCAGATTCTCCGCAAGCACCTCACCGTCGAGCAGTGTCTGCGAGCGGTGGAGGAGTGCGGCGCCCCGATCGTGTCGATCCCCGGCGGCGAACCGCTCATGTACCCGGACATCGGCCGCCTGGTCCGCGAGCTGGTCGCCCGCAAGAAGTACGTCTATCTCTGCACGAACGCCATCCTGCTCGGGGAAAAGCTCGAGGCCGGCGTCTTCGCGCCCTCGAAGTACCTGACGTTCAGCGTCCACCTCGACGGCCTGCGCGAGGAGCACGACGACGCGGTCTGCCGCGAGGGCGTCTACGACACCGCGGTGGCGGGGATCAGGGAGGCCCTGCGGCGCGGGTTCCGGGTGACCACGAACACCACGCTCTTCGACGGGGCCTCGCCGATCCGCATGCAGATGTTCTTCGACGAGATGATGGACCTCGGGGTCGAAGGCATGATGGTCTCCCCGGGCTACAGCTACTCGAAGGCCCCCGACCAGGAGCACTTCCTGCGACGGCAGAAGACCCACGAGCTGTTCCGCAAGATGCTGGAGCATCCCAAGCCGCGCTGGAAGTTCAACCAGTCGCCGCTCTTCCTCAAGTTCCTGATGGGCAAGCAGGACTTCGAGTGCACGCCCTGGGGCAACCCCACGTTCAACGTCTTCGGCTGGCAGCGCCCCTGCTATCTGCTCCAGGAGGGCTACGCCGCCACGTTTGCCGAGCTGCTCGAGACCACGAAGTGGGAGCAGTACGGCCGGGCCAGCGGCAACGAGAAGTGCCAGGACTGCATGGTCCACTGCGGACACGAGCCCACCGCGGTCAACCACACGTTCTCGTCCCTCCGCGGGTTCCGCGACACCGTGGTCGCCACCGTCACCGGCAAGCTGTGATGCGCGACGACGACGATCTTCGGGCCTCTGAAGCGTCGGCTCGGTCGTCGGACGACCTCACCTCCTACGGCC
>DATHGT010000360.1:0-3734 GCA_035317605.1 Candidatus Acidiferrum sp.
CTCAACCAGGTGAACACGGGTCCCGCGCCGGAGGCGCTGTCCGGTCCCGCCGGCAGCTTCCTGGCCGGCCTCGGGAAAGTCCGCGAGCACTTCACCGTGCGCTTCCTGAACCCGGCCTCACCGCGTGACGCGGACGGCAACATCGCCCTCGATCTCACGCCCAAGCAGCCGCTGCCCACGCTCAGCCGGCTCCTCCTGTCCGTCGATCCCAAGCAGTGGGAGGTCCGCAAGGCGGTCGTCTACGACCAGTTCGAGAACACGGTCGCGATGCGCTTCACCAAGGTCGCGATGAACAGCGGGCTGCCGGACAAGCTCTTCACCTTCGCCCCGCCGCCCAACACCGCCGTCGTCCCGCTGCGCTAGGAGAGCCACCCATGGCCGCCGAGAACTCGTTCGACATCGTGTGCAAGGTCGACATGCAGGAAGTGACCAACGCGCTGGACCAGGCGCGGCGGGAGATCGACACCCGCTACGACCTCAAGGGGACGAAGAACGAGGTCAAGCTCGAGGAGACCGACATCACGCTGGTCTCTCCCGACGAGATGAAGCTGAAGGCGGTCGTCGACATCCTCCAGTCCAAGCTGCATCGTCGGGGGGTCCCGCTGAAGGCGCTCGACTACGGCACCGTCGAGTCGGCGGCGGGCGGCACGCTCCGCCAGAAGATCGCCATCCAGCAGGGCATCCCCATCGAGAAGGCGCGGGAGATCGTGCGGCTGATCAAGGACAGCAAGGTCCGGGTGCAGGCGGCCATCCAGGAGGCCCAGGTGCGGGTCAGCGGCAAGAACCGCGACGATCTCCAGAAGATCATCGCGCTCGTCAAGGAGCGCGAGTTCGGCATCGCGCTCCAGTTCACCAACTACCGCAACACCTGAGCTCTACGCCGGCGCGAAGACGCCGGTCGTCGCCGTCTCCGTCGAGGCCTGAGCGCCGTCACTCGCGACCGCACTGGTGAACGCGGCGTCGCGCTGGAGGACCGGGACCACGCGGTCGGCGAAGAGGCGCATGTTCAGCTCGGCTTGCTCGTGGGGCATGCCGCCGTAGCCGAATTCGGTCACCAGGTGCTCGACGCCGGTGAGCCGGCGCAGCTCGGCGACCTGCTGGATGCACTCGTCGGGGGTGCCCACGACCTGGATCTTGACGTAGAAGTCGGTCGCCTTCTTCCGGAAGCCCTCGTCCTTCAGCTTCGAGTAGGTCTTGGCCATGCCGCCGTAGAACTCGTAGCCCTTCACCGAGGCGAGGTGGCCGTCGGAGAAGTGATAGTGCGTGTCGATCGAGTCCCACTTGCGGCTGAGGTACTGGCCCGCGCGCTCCTGGGCCTCGTCACGGCTCTCGGCGCACGAGACGTTGGTGAGGATGATCGGCGGGCGCGGCGTGTGACCGACACCGCGCGCCAGCTCGCGGTAGCGCTCGATGTCCTGGGCCGCCTTGGCCCACTCGTTCTGCATGATCACGAGCACGCCGAACCCGAGCCGGGCCATGATCTCGGCTGACTCCGGGCTCACCGACGAGGCGTAGAACCGCCGCTCGGGATGCGAGATCGGCCGCGGCCGGATCGAGGTGCGCGGGATCTTGAAGAACTCGCCGTCCCACTCGAACGAGTCGTTCGACAGCGCCTCGACCACGATCTTCGCGGATTCGACGAACCGCGCCCGCGCTTCTTCCATCGGCACGCGCATGCCCGCGTACTCCACGCTGGCCGCCCCGCGCCCGAATCCGAAAATACAGCGCCCGCCCGAGAGCACGTCGAGCAGCGCGATCTCCTCGGCGACCCGCACGGGATCGTGCCAGGGCAGGACGATGACCGCGGTCCCGAGCGTGAGCCGTCGCGTACGCCCGGCGAGGTAGCTCAGAAGCTGGAGCGGGTGGGGCGACATCGCGTAGCCCGTGAAGTGATGCTCGAGCGCCCACAGCGAGTCGAACCCGAGCGGCTCGGCCAGATCCCCCAGCGCCAGGTGCTCGGCGAACACCGCCGCGTCCGACAACCCCGGCTTGGTCAGCATGTTCAGCGCGGTCCCGACCTTCATGACGTCCTCCTCGCGATGTCCTGAGGATACCCGAGGACCTGCGGGCCTGGGGCGACTATCCTAGGCGCCGTGGACGCGCCGCGCGAATTGATCGGGGTCGATGGGTGTCGGGGTGGGTGGGTCGTTGCGGCGTCGGACGGCGCGCTCTCCGGGATCAGCTTCTCGGTCGTCGACGACCTTGGGCCCGTGATCGCGCGCGCCGAGACATCTCCGGCTCTGATCGCGATCGACATGCCGATCGGGCTTCGTGACGATGGGCCGCGCGCGTGCGATCTGCAGGCGCGGCGGTGGCTGGGGCGGCCGCGCAGCTCCAGCGTGTTCCCGCCGCCGTGCCGGCTCGCGCTGGCGGCGACGACGTATCGGCGCGCGTGTCGGCTGAGCCGGCGGGCCCTCGGCGTGGCGCTGACGATCGAGTGCTTCAACATCGTGCCGAAGATCCGGCACGTCGACGCGCTGATCACGCCGGAGCGGCAGGCGTTCGTGCGCGAGGTTCATCCCGAGCTGGTGTTCGCGATCCTCTCCGGCCGGGGGCGCGGGCTCGTCGAACCCAAGCGCACGGAAGCCGGCGAGCGCCTGCGGTTGCGGCTGCTGCGTCGGGTGGCGCCACGCTTCGATCCCGTCGCGGTGCGGGCCAAGCTGGGACTCTCACGCGTGGCCCGTGACGACGTGATCGACGCGGTGGCCTGTCTCGTCGCCGCCCAGCGGATCGCGCTCGGCAAGGCGGTCGTGCTGCCCGACGGGATCGTCGAGCGCGACGCGCGCGGACTCCGCATGGAGATCGTCGCGTGATCGTGCACAATCGCCCGGAATACGAGAAGCGGGTCAACCGGGTCCTCGACCACATCCGTGAGCATCTCGCCGACGAACTGACGCTCGTCGACCTCGCCAGCGTCGCGGCATTCTCGCCCTTTCATTTCCACCGCGTGTTCACCGCGATCACCGGGGAGACGCTGTTCGGATTCATCCAGCGCGTGCGCCTGGAGCGGGCCGCGGTGGCGCTGTCGAGCCACCGCGACCGGAGCGTGCTCGCGGTGGCTCTCGATCACGGCTTCTCCTCGGCCGCGGCGTTCGCGCGCGCGTTTCGCGGCCGGTTCGGGATGAGCGCGACCGAGTGGCGGCAGGGAGGCGCCAGGCGCTGGCACGCGCGGCAGGCGCGGGCCAACGAGCGGCTGGAGCGCAACCTACGCCAACCGAATCGCAAGCGCGGCAAAGCGGCGGAACGCGCGCACGGCGACACTGCTCGAAAACGGAGCATGGAGGTCGCCATGAACGTTCGCGTGACCGAGTTGCCGGCCCATCACGTCGCCTACATGCGCTACGTCGGCCCGTACGGGGCCCACGGGATTCCCGATCTGTGGAAGCGGTTCCGGAAGTGGATGGAGACTCACGGCCTGATGTCGGACGAGACGGTCACGCTCGGCGTGGCCTACGACGACCCCGACGTCACCGCGCCCGACCGCTGTCGCTACGACGCGTGCGTGGTGGTGCCGGCAGACTTCAAGGCCGACCGGTGGGTCAACGTCGTGGAGGTGCCGGGCGGCAAGTTCGCGGTGACGGACTTCGCCGGCCACGCCCGCGAGATCCGCGGCGCGTGGGAGGCGTTCTACCGGTCGTGGTTGCCGGGGAGCGGACACGAGCCGGACGACCGGCCGTGCTTCGAGCGGTACCGGGTCAGGAACATCGCCGTCGAGGGCAAGCCCGACGCGTTCC
>DATHGT010000361.1:0-19178 GCA_035317605.1 Candidatus Acidiferrum sp.
TCTGCCCGCCGCGACCGCCTTGAAGTTGCTGGCCGCCACCACCTCGACCGGTTTCTTGGCCGGACCGATCGTGCCGTCGCCGAGCTGGCCGTACAGGTTCCGGCCCCAGGAGCGGAGATGGCCATCCGCGTCCAGCGCCAGGCTGTGCTCTCCCCCGGCCGCGACGCTCAGGATGGCGGCCGCGTTCGAGAAAACGAGGTGCTTGCGGTCCGCGTGCGTGCCGTCCCCGAGCTGTCCCGACTTGTTGAGGCCGGCGGCGTACACACGGCCGGGGGTGAAGCCCGTGACGGGCACGGCCGGCGACGCGAACAGCTCCGCTGGCAGGAGAAGGGCGAGGATGAGGGCCAGAAGTCCAGCAAGCATGACGGTCTCCTCTCGGTCTCCCCAGAGGCCAGCTAGGGAGGATAGGGCGTCCGCGTCACACGACCGCACCGCCAGCTTGGCTCGAGTCTAGCGTGCGCGCGGCGGACCGGCAAGGCGGGTGGCGCGGCCACGGACCCTCACGGCGGCGCGCGCGAAGGCGGCGGGCAGGACCTGATTCACCGAGTCCAGGCCCCAGAGATCTTGTAGGTAGCGGCCGAAGCCGAGCGCGGTGGCCGGCGAGATCGCGTGGACGGATCGCACATAGTTACACCAATGAAAGGGCAGCGCCCCCATCAGCGAGTGGTCCCGGCTCCGGACCCAATGTTCAAAGCGCTCGAAGCGCGAAACGGGACAGCGCGCGAGATGGGACCACGCCTCGGCCGGAATCGCGACACCGGTGAGCGCGCGAAGATAACGCAGGGCCTGCTGCATCCGCAGGGCGAATCCACGCCGTTCGGCCTGGGAGATCAGACGGTGCCAATCGATCTGGCCGGCCCGCAGCATGAGGACGGCGTCGGCAATCCAGCGGACGCCGGGCGTTCGCGCCCACTTCACGCCATGAACGCAGACATGAAGGAACTGGTCGGCCGGCGCGGGGACCCGGGTGCTGGCACCCTGAAGGTCGACCGCGATCGAAGACGCCCAGACGTCCTCGTCCATGCTCGCCGGGCAATACTCCTCGAAGATCCACCAGTGGAGGTCACATTGCTGGCCAGGACGATTCTTGAACGTCACCCCGTGTCGAGTCCGAGCGAAGGACGGTGTGACGTCGTCCTGAGGGGACCATCCCAGTTGTTGCAAGATCAGGCTGGCGCGTCGGGCATCCGCCCTCCGCACCAGAAGATCGACGTCCGACATCGGTCGAAGCCCGATGTCCTTGTAGTACAGCTCTGCGAGGGCCCAGCCTTTGAGGACCATCGTCTCGATGCCCGCGGCGGTCAGCACGCGCATCACGGCCGCCACGGCGTCGAACAGCGCGTGATTCTGTGCCCTGGTCTCGCCATACAGCTGGAGGCATCCGCCGAGCTCCGAATCGTCGACCCCGTGGCGACGTAGGTTGGCGGCGAGCAATGGAAGCAGACGCCGGCTACCGATATCGACGCGGTCGGGATCGACACGGTCACGAATCGCGCGCCAGGCCGGGATGGCCTCGGATGCTTCCAGGAGGGCCGCCCGCAGGAGGAGCTCCTGCTGGTCAGTCGGCCAGTAACGGCCGGTGAGGTAGAGCCGCGAGGCCTCGGTGTCTTCCTGCCGCATGCCTTCCCCCACGTGAGCTTGACACGCTCCGGCCCGAAATGACATCGTCGGTCGTGCCTCTTCGCACCGCACTTCCACGATCCGACGCCTCTGCGAGCGACGAGCGCCACCTCCGCGGCCACATCGGAAGGGATCTGTGGCGTCTCGCGAAATCCGCCGACGCTCCGCTGACCGGCGTCGCCATCCTGAGTCGTCCCTCGAGCGCCGCGCGCGGGACGTTTCGCCTGATGTTCGCGGATGGGAGCGTCATGAAGGGACGCCGGTGCGAGCACCGCTGGCAGGCCAAACGGATCCAGGAGCACGCCGCCTATCTCGATCCGCGGCACTTCCCACGGATTCACCGGCGCGACGGCTGCGCGCTGCTGGAAGAGTGGATCGAGGGCCGTCCGCTGGCGGCGACCGCCGACGATGGCGTGTTCGAGCGCAGCGGCGCACTCCTGGCCGCTCTCCATTCCGTCGGCCTGCCGCAGGACCGACGGGGCTCGGCCCTGCCCTACATCGAAGCCTCGGGCTCCCGAGTCACCCGGGGACTCGCGCGGCTGGTCCGGCTGAACGCGATCACGAAGGAGGACGGCGCCGCGGCCCGCGAACTGGCGATGTCGAGCATGCCGCGCGATCTCGTTCCCGCGCTCGTCCACGGCGACTTCTGTGGAGACAACATGGTCGTGGATGCGAACGGTCGCATCCATCCCATCGACAACGAGTCGGTGATCGTGCACGTGCCGGAGTACGACCTGGCGCGCACCTGGTATCGGTGGCCGATGTCCGGGCCGCAGCGGGCCGCGTACGAGAAAGGCTACGGCGATTCGCCCGCGGCCGCGCGGTTCCGCATGCACTTCGACTTCTGGGCGATCCTGGTGCTCGTCGAATCCGTGCTCTTTCGCCATCGCGTCGCGATCGGCACACCCGAGGTTCCCCTCCAGCGCCTGCGGTCGCTTCTCCGCGAGCGCCGCGCGTCCGTCCGGGCGTGAGTGCACGTCTCGATCCGTCACGGTCGGCGCGGTTCCTCTATCCCGGGGTGAGCATTCTCGTCGTCAGTGAATCGCCGGGACACCTGGCGTGGCTCGCGGAGTTCCTTTGCCCCGACTTCGCCACCGCCCCTCCGGCTGACGCCGACCACACGGTCATCCTCGACATCGACACCGCGCGGTATCTCGACCTCTGGCGGCGGGGGCCCGACCCGAGTGGGACCTGGATCGATTGCTTCGCGCTGGACTCCGGCGCTGTGCGTCTGCCCCGTTGGCGGTCGAGCCCGGACGAGATCGTGGTCTTCGACGGCGAGTATCGCGTCTTCTGCATCGTGACCCCGGACAGGCGGACGATCCGCCTCGTCGCTCCGCGCTTCGGCCTGACGATGCGCAACACCCTGATGCGGGTGGTGCGGGAGCTGGCCATGATCGCGGCCGAGCGGGCGGGCGCGCTCATCGTGCACGGCGCCGCCGCCCTCGTCGGCGGCGCCGGCCTCGTGTTCGCGGGCCCGAAGAAAGCAGGCAAGACGACGCTTCTCTTGCATCTGCTTTCGCGCCCGGGTGCTGCGTTCGTCACGAACGACCGGGTCGCGGTGACGATGGAGGAAGCGGGCGGCGCGGCATTGCGCGGGATGCCGACGATCGTCGCCGTCCGAGAGCGTACCGCTCGGACGTTCCCGGCGTTCGACCAGCGTCTGCGGTCGAGCGGGTTCCATGCGTGGTCGACGCTCGACGAAGTGGCGCGACGTCGCCGTCGCCAAGCCCCGGCACAGCGGGTGTGGGCCCTCAGCCCGACACAGCTCGCGACCCTCCTCGGTGTCCCCCGGGTGGCGAGCGCCGCCCTCGAGAGCGTCCTGTTTCCGCGAGTGACGGGAGCGCGAGGCGGTATCGAGATCCGCCGGCTGGCTCCGTCGGAAGCCTCCGACCGGCTGCGTCATGCACTCTTTCGAGCGCACGCGCCGACGAGCCCTGTCGGGGTGTTGCTGGCCCCGTCCGACGAGACCACGGAGAGGGCAACCCGCGACGAGCTGTGTCGGCGACTCGCGGACCGCGTGCCGTGTTTCGACTGCGCTCTCGGGCGCGAGGCATACGAGGAAGCGGACGGCGCCGAGCTCTTCGCGTCCCCCACCACGACGACACGCTGAGCCGGCCGCGGTTTGGACCTCTCCCTCATCCTCACGACATTCCGACGCCCGGAGCTCCTGGCCGACACGCTCGCGAGCGTCGCAGAGCTCGACGCCGCCGGCCTGCATTGGGAGGTGCTCGTCGTCGATAACACCGAGGGCGACGCCCGGACGCGTGCGGCCGCCGAACGCTTCACCGCGCGGCTCCCGCTCCGGCTCCTCCTCGAACCCGGTCCCGGTATGAATCGCGCGCGGAATCGTGCCATCGACCACGCCCAGGGGTCGCTCGTGGTCTTCACGGATGACGACGTCGCCCCGCAATCCGACTGGCTGACCGAGCTTCGGCGCGGTAGCGAACGGTGGCCGGAGGCGCAGGTGTTCGGGGGGCGAGTGCTCCCATCCTGGCCGGCCGACGGCCTGGCGCCGAATCCGCACGGTCTCTCCGAGAACGCCTATGCGATCGCCGACTGGAACCTGTCCGAAGGACCATACTCGGCGCACCGCATCTTCGGGCCCAACATGGCGTATCGGGCGTCGGTGTTCAGGAGCGGCTGGCGATTCGATCCGCGATTCGGACCGGACGGGACCGACACATACATCACGGGCGCGGAAACGAGCTTGAACCTCGACCTGGAGCGAACCGGCATCCCGCCCGTTTACCTGCCGCGGGCGGTCGTCCACCACCGAATTCGTCGTGAACAGCTCCAGCCAGGGTGGCTCTACAAACGCGCGTTTCGACTGGGACGCTGGGAGGCGCACCTCGCCGGGTTGTCGCGGCGCCCGTGGGGCGCGCTCCCCCGCCTCCTGCTCGATCTACGCCGTGCCTACGTCAGGCTCACCGTGGCACGGGCCGCCGGTGATTCGAGAGCCGCCCTCGAGGCCGGCCTCGCGTACTGGCAGCATCGCGGAGCGTTGTACCAGTGGCGCCGCGGTGTGTAGGGGGGCGACGTGAAGAACGCGCGGACCGGCCAGTCCGACGTGGGTCACGTACGAGTCGCCGGGCCCGATGCTCGCCCGCGCATCACGCTCTCGTAGGACGCGACCACTTCATTCGCCGCGCCCAGCTCCCGCACGCGACCGTGGTCCAGCCAGAGAGCCCGATCGCACAACCGGCGGATACTGTCGGCTCCGTGCGACACGATCACCAGAGTCTTCCCGGCCTGGCGAAAGCCGGTGAGGGCGGCGCTGCAGCGTTCGCGGAACGACGCGTCGCCGGCGGAGAGCGCCTCGTCGAGGAGCAGCACATCGAAGCGCGCATGGGTGGCCACGGCGAAGCCGAGGCGCGCGGCCATTCCGCTGGAATACGTCCACAGCGGTCGGTCGATCGCCTCCTCCAGCCCGGCGAACGCGATGATCGCGGCTTCGCGGTCGGCGATGTCACGGTTCGTCAAACCCAGCAGCGTGCCCTGAAGGAACAGGTTGTCGCGTCCGGTGAGGTACGGCTGGAAGCCACTGCCGAGAGCCAGCTGTGTCGCGACGCGTCCGCGCACCTCCACGTGTCCCGAGGACGGACGCGCGATCCCGGCCAGGATCTTCAGCAGCGTGGTCTTGCCGGCGCCGTTGTGACCCACCACACCGAGCGACTCACCAGGAGGGACGTCGAACGAGACGTCGCTGAGCGAGCACAGCGTCTTCGCCAGCTGACGGCGGCCCGTGAGCCAGCGGGACAGCGCCTCGGCGAGCGTCCGACGCCGGTCGTGCGCACGGTACCACTTGCTCACGCCCCGTATCACGATGGCGGCCGTCCGGCTCGTCTGGTCGACGACCGGTCTCTCGTCCCTTCCCGGAGGCGTCACGACGTCACCGCCCCCGCGCAGAGCGCACCGCCCGAGGGCGTCGCGCGCGCAGTTGCTCATAGAATTCTCGGACCCGGCGGGCCCATCGGCCATACGTATATTTCTCGCGCACGATTCGCCGGCCGGCCTCCCCGCGCTGCCGACGCTCCTCGCCACGCGCCAGGTAGTAGGTGATCAGCCGCGCGGTCTGGTCACCACCCCCGGTGATCTCCACGCCCTCGCCGAACTCCTCACGCAGGCCCTGCGCGTCGTCGCAGATGAAGAAGGCCCCGCAGGCCAGCGCTTCGAAGACCCGGTTGTTCCACATACCCCAGGCGCGCTGGGACTCCTCGTGGTAGCCCAGCACGATCTTGGCGGAGCTGTAGAGCGCCGCAATGTCATCGAGCGGCAAGAGCCCGCGCCAGTATCGGTGCCAGGTGTTCGCGCGGGGATCGTCCCGGTACGCGGGAGCCCAGTAGGCGGCGTCCCAGCAGCCTCCCCAGAGATGAAAGTCGAACCCCTTGGCGCCGTCGAGATAGCGTCGAGTGGTCTCCGGTCGCTTGTTGCCGCGCCCGCCGCTGCCGAGGTAGACGACGTCGGCGCGATAGCGGGGATCGGGAGCGACGCGGCCGAAGTCGTCGTCGACAGCCAGTGGAATGTACACCGCGGGGCGATGACGACCGAGCGGCGTCACCGCTGACCGGCTGTTCGTGATGAAGCCGTCGACCGGGATCCGGCTGAACTCGTCGAGCCGATCGGCGTGGTTCACGACCTTCAAGATGGTGACGCCGTTGACGTAGCTCGCGATATCGTCGACGCGCCACGGCGGCTCCGGACCGGTGTAGGAAGAGATCAGCAGATCGACGTCCATCCCCGCGAGGGTGGCGAGATCTCCTCGATCGAAGGTGACCACGCGGGCGCCCGGGAACTCGCGCTCGAGGGATTTCTGCTCGCTGCGCGCGATGAGGCGCTCGCCCCAGACGATGTCTTCGTCCCGCAATCCGGGGCTGAACAGCACGATCGTGAGAGGGGCAATCACCTGGATCGTCATCGGTCAACCAGCACGCCGGACCGAGGCGAGGACCGGATCGTAGAGGGCGGCCCGGGCATCCCACGAGTGCTGTCTCACCATGTACTCGGACACCCCGCTCGCCGGCGGAGGCGCGGCCGCGAGCGTGGCCGCGGCCCCGGCGAGCGCATGCACGTCGCCGTAATCGACGAGCGTGCCGTGCCCGATCTCGGCGATCAAGCCCGCGTTCGGCACCGGCCGCTCGCAGACGACCGGGAGCGCCGTCCGCAAATAGTAATAAATCTTGCTGCTCTCGTTGTCCTGTGCGGCGCCGTGCGCCAGGACCACGCCGACGGCGGCGTGCCGCTGCCAGTCCCAGAATTCCTGGATCGGCACGGCCCCGGCGTGGAGCACCGCGTCCGGGTCCAGCCGGTCGGTGACGCCGGGCCCCAGCGCGACCAGGCGCAGACCCGCTCCACGAAGCGCCCGCCCGATCCGATTCAACCGCGCCTGCCATTGCCGGTTCACCTCGGGCTGGTCCGTCAGCGAGTAGAGGTTACCGGCAAAAAGCACGACCGGTTCCTCCACGCCGAGGGCCGGATAGGGATTCGGTCCGAGCGGTGGCAGGTCGGCGTCGACTCCGGTCGGCACCTCCATGAGCCGACTCGTGATGCCGTGCGTCCGTCGCCAGAGGACGGCGCTCGGCGTCGTCAGGACGGTGACGACGCGGCTCCGCTCCGCGATCCGCTCCTGCGTGCGGAGCAATTGCTCGCGCACCGAGCCGTAGAAGTGGACGCCCGGCGTCTGCCCGCGCCCGACGACCGACCCCAGCTTGCTGATGATGAAGGGATGATCGGAGCCGCCCTCGACGCACAGCGTCTCGAAGCCGCTGTGGAAGAACGTCTTCACGACGTCGTAGTGATGCCAGCGGACGTCACGAAACGGCACCTCGGGGAGCGGAGCGGCCAGGGCCGGCCGCGTGCGCTCGCGATTCACGACCACGTCCACGCGATGGCCACGGCGCGCGAGCGCCGTGGCCATGCGCACGAACCGGATGTAGTCCATGCTCGCGACGACCACGTCCGACAGATCGGCGCGACGGTAGACACAGGCGATACGAAGCGATCGGTTCCCGGTCGCGTCGTCTGGCCGTCCGCGACGCGCGTCAGACGTGGTCATCGAAGTCGGCCTCCAGGTAGCGGAACAGCACGAGGCCGGCCGCCAGCACGATGCCCGTGGCCACGACCGTCGCGCCGACGACGCGGGCCTCGGGCAGCGCGCCGTCGAGGAGCAGCGCGCGATGGATCTCCACGAGGCCGGCGGCCGGGTTCAAGAGGAAGAGCGGCTGCCAGCGCTCGGGGACATACGACAGCGGGTAAAAGGTCGGGGTGAGATAGAAGAGCGCCCGCAGCACCGCGGTCAGGATGTGCTCGACGTCGCGGAACAGCACGTTCACGCTCGCGGTCGCGAGGCCGAGCCCGGTGACACACGCGGTCGCGAGCAGCACGGCGCCCGGGAGGAACGCCATCTGAGGCGACAGTGGCACGCCGAGAGCGACCATGACGATCAGCAACACCACCAGCGATACGACGAAGTGGGCGAGGCTGGCGGCGATGGCGGCCAGCGGGATCAGCACGCGCGGCATCTGAACACGCTTGATCAGCGCCACCGACCGGACGAACGACCCGGTGGCGTTCACGAGCCCGGTCTGAAAAAAGGCCCAGGGCAGCAGGCCGGACAGCACGAACATCGGATAGCGCTCGATCTCGAGCCGCACCACGTGGCCGAACACGATGGTGAAGATGAGGGTCATCAGCAGCGGATTCAGCACGAACCACAGCATGCCGAGCGTCGTCGTCTTGTAGCGCGCCGTCAGCTCCGCCCGCGCGAGGTTCAAGAAGAGGTCGCGCACCTCGGCGAACGACGCGTCCCGGGGGACGAGCCGGGCGCTCACGAGGCCGAGGCCTGGACGGTGTCGGCGCCCCGAGACGGCGGTCTCCACCCCATCCGCCGGAAGAACGCGACGTACTCGTCCAGGATCGCGCGCGGATCCCAGTGGGCCATGAAATACTCCCGCGGCCGGTACCGGTCCCGATCGGCCAGCACGCGCACCATGACCGCCCGGAAGTCTTCCGGAGCGGCCAGCTCACCGGTGACGCCGGGGACCACGAGATGCCGGCCTCCGCGGATGTTCGCGTTCACCACGATCGGAAGCCCGGCGGCGACGCACTCCCACATCGCGGCCGGGTTCGACGTCGCGTCACCGGGATAGACGGCGATGCGCGAGCTCGTCAACAGCTCGACGACGTCGCGCTCGTCCCAGTCCGACGTGGTGATGTGGGCGCCGTCGAGGTCGACGCTCCCCCTCGACACCGGATGGAAATGTCCGGTGAGCTCGGTTCCACGCACGGCGTCCACCACCAGATCATGACGCTTGCCACGGTAGCACGCGGCCAGATAGACGAAGTCCCGCCGCTTCGGAGCGCTCCCCGGGCGGAACACGCCGGTGTTGACCACCGGCACGTACATCATCGACCGATCGTCGAGATATTCCTCGCTATCGACGAGATAGCACTCGGCCCCGGTGTTGTCGGGGCCATCCCGACGCCGGCGGAGGCACGGAACGTGAACGCGAAAGCAGCGCCCGCCGAGGCGGTCGAGGATGGACCTGCCGTGCTCGCCGTAATTGAGGAAGAGGTCGGGGACACCGTACCGATCCATGTACGCCGCGACGTCTTCCTCGTGGTAAAAGATGACGCGGAGAACGCCATTGGGCAGATACGAGGAACCGCGCTGGTCCGCGTAGTCCCAGAATTCGACGGTATCGGCCATCCCTTGATCGCGAAGGTGGAGGCCGATGGCCATGATGTGAAATCCCCAGCCGGCCGGCTGCTCGAAGAGCGAGAGACCGCGGCGGCGGGGCGGTAGCTCGTGACGTGCCCAGAACGCCGAGGCGTCCGAGGTCGTGACGACGGGAGCGCTGAAGTTGGCGATGACAACCTTCATCGGGGTCGACCGGCCGGGCCCCACACGCGGCGGTCCGCGATGACCCATCGTCCCGACGTCGGCGTGACCATCGTGGTCCCGCTCCTCCGCCAGCGGGAGTCCTGGCTCGCGCAGGCCGTCCGCTCGGCGCTCGGCCAGACCGTCTCCTGCGAGGTCATCGTCGTGACCTCATCGCTCACGCCGGTCTCGAACCTCGAGGTCCTGCACGCGAGCGCGCGCGACGTTCCCCATCGGCTCGTCATCACTCGTGAGGCGCGGCGGGGCTTCCCGGCGGCGATCAACACCGGGATCGCCCGGGCGACGGGCCGGCGCGTCGGGTTGCTGCTCTCGGACGATTGGCTCGAGCCGACGGCCGTCGAGGAGTGTGGCCGCCTCGACGCGGACATCGTCTCGAGCGGGCACACCGATTTCGCGGCCGACGGCACCACCCCGCTGTCTCATCTCAGTCGGACGCCCCTGCCCGGGGTCTACGAGAGACTGTCGAATCTCGAAGCGAAGGCGACGTATCTGACCCACTTCCTGCTCCTCGACAAGGCGGCGGTGCTGGCGGCCGGAGGGCTCGACGAGTCACTCGGGGACGCTCCCGGGATCGACGACTACGACCTCATCTGGACGCTGCTCGAGCGCGGCGCCAGTGTCGCGCTGACCGGGCGCCCGCTCTACAACTACCGCGTCCACCATGGCGAGCGGCTCACGCACCGCGACCGGGAAGAGCAGCTCCACGTGCTGGGGCGCATCCTCGACAAGCATCGGCTCACCGGCGAGGACCGGGAGCGCACGATCCATCAGCACGGCCGCTGGCTCGGCCGTCCGGAGGACGTCGTCGCCGCGGAATTGTCGAGCGGCGGCCGCGATCGAAGGTCTCCGTGAGACGCAGCGCTCCGGTCGAGGCCTGGGTCGCCAAGGGACTCCCTCGACGGAGCTACTTCGCGCACGAGGTCGTCTGGCTCACCAAGCAGTATCCCGACACGTTCCTCCAGCTGGAACGCCGCGGGATCGGCGAGGACGCCGTGGTGCAGGGGACGGCGTATCAACTGAACCTCTATGCCCGCGACGTGGAGGCCTTCCCCGACGTGCTGTTCTCGGATCCCACCGTCAACTGGCATCGGCAGCAGCTCGGTCGGAAGGGCCTCGTCGCAGCCGCCGGGCTCTACGAGCAGGATGGCCGGCTGTTCGTCATCCTCATGCAGTCGGATCTCTGCCAGCAGGTGTCCCGGCACCCCGCACTCCGGCAGCGCTGCAAGACGCGGCTGGACAATCGCTTCGGCGACTGGCCGACGCTGCTGTTCAACGCGGTGCTCGACTTCGCGCGGGCGCGGGGTCTCGGCGCCGTCTTCACCCCGACCGCGGCACAGATCCTCACCGGCATCACACGATCCGTAGACCCGGCACTGTTCAGACGCATCTACGATGGGCCTCCGCGCCGGTATTCGTGCCGCCTCACCCGCGTCGGGGGGGCCGAGTACTGGGCGGTGACGCCCTCGGATGTCGGTGATCGCCTGGTCCCCCTGGAGGCCACCGCCGCCTCCGTCGACCCGACACCGCCCTCCCGCCCGACGATCTGCCTGTTCCACGACACCGAGGCCGACGTCGACACCGCGGTGCCCAGACCGCAGTGTCACGCCAATCTCGTCCGGATGCTCGCCCTCGAGGCTGAGCGCGGCGTCCGCGCGACGTACAACATCCTCGGAACGCTGTTCGCCGAGACGCAGGACATGGTGGCCGCGCACGGTCATGCGCTCGGCTTCCACACGTACGACCACGCGCCGGACGGCGTGGACCAGCTCCCTCGAGTGCGCCGGCTCGATCTGCAGGTCCGCGGGTATCGACCGGCCCGCTCCCTCTTGACGCCGGAGGTGACCGACTACCGGCTCTCCTACTTCAACTTCGAATGGCTCCTCTGCTCGGCGAAGACGCTCGGCTTCGATCGCCCCCGGATCGAGGGGGGCATCGTCAAGATTCCCGTTCACCTGGACGACTACGGTCTGCATACGGGCGAGCTGACCTATCCGGTGTGGATGGAGCGCCTCCGGCGCCTGCTCGCCACCCGTCGATTCGTCGCCATCGGCCTGCACGACTGTTACGGTCACCACTGGCTCGATCGCTTCGGTGAGTTCCTCGTGGAGCTCGGCGGGGCCGGCACATTCAAGACCTGTGACGACATCGCCGACGAGATGTTCCTCGCCACCGACGGGTCCGCGCGGCCGAACGTGTCGTCGCGTGCCATGGAGCTGGCGTAGTACATCCCAGGCCCCAGTGACGTGTCAATGTCGTTCTCACCATCGACGCATGACGGCGACCCCGATGATTCACGAGAGGGCACGCGTGCCCTAGTGCTCCAGGACCAGGACATCGTCTGCCTCTCCTCCATCGACTGGGATTTCAACTGGCAGGGACACCAGCAGATCATGTCCATGCTGGCGGAGGCGGGCAATCGCGTGCTCTTCGTGGAAAACACGGGGGTGCGCCGCCCGCGCCTCGACGAGCTGAGCCGGATCCGGCACCGCTTCGCTCGCTGGCGGAGGAGTCCGGGGGGATTCCGTCAGGAAGCCCCGAACCTGCACGTGTTCTCACCGCTGATCGTGCCGTGGCCGTACTCGCGCGTCGCCCGGCGTATCAATCGCGCCCTGCTCTTGTGGGCGATCCGCCGATGGATGCGCCGCATGAAGTTCAGGACGCCGATCGTCTGGACCTTCCTGCCCACGCCGCTGACCCGCGAGGTGCTGTGGGCACTGGCGCCGCAGCTCAGCATCTATTACTGCGTCGACGATCTGGCCTCGAGCTCGCCCGCGGCGCGCCGGATTCGGCGAACCGAAGAGAGACTCTTCGGGGAAGTCGATCTCGTGTTCGTCACGGCCGAAAATCTTCGGACCCTGGCCCTCTCATTTTCCGACCGGGTGCACGTGTTTCCCTTCGGCGTCGACTACCCGCCGTTCGAAGCCGCCCGGACCGATGGATCGACGCCGCCTGCCGATCTCGCCGTCCTCCCCCGACCGGTCGTCGGCTACCTCGGAGCCATCCATCGGTGGATCGACCAAGCCCTGCTCGCCGAGACAGCCCGGCGTCTCCCGGAGGTGACGTTTGCGCTCGTCGGTCCTCGGCACACGGAGGTCGGCCTCCTCGCCGGCTGCGCCAACGTCCGTTTCTTGGGATCGTGCTCGCATGCGGAGGTGCCCCGGTATCTCAAGGCGTTCGACGTCGCGCTCATCCCGTACCGGCTCACGGAGTACACGGCGAGCGTGTATCCGACCAAGCTGAACGAATATCTGGCGATGGGTCTGCCCGTGGTCGCCACGGCCCTGCCCGAGATCGTGCGATTCAATGCCGAGTACGGGAACGTCGTCACGGTGGGCGGGACGACGGACGAATTCGTGGCGGGCGTCCGTGCGGCGCTCGCCGCCTCGCGACCGGTGGAGATTGCCCGCCGCATCGCCGTGGCCCAGACCAACGACTGGAAGGCTCGCGTCGCCGCGATGTCCGCGCTGATCGAAGCCCGCCTGGCGCAGCGTCGGCGCAGCGCGGAGACGGGTTGAGCGCGTGGCGACCGGCCGCCGCGCACGACGTGATAGACTCGGCCCCACACGCGAATCACGTTCATGTCTTCTTCCATCTTCCCCGGCCGCATCCCTCCGATGACCCTCCGCTCGTTCAGGACGGACCGATCGAGGTGACCCCGAGCAGGGAGCGAGCACACGACGGTCCGGCGCGGGTCGCGTACCTCGTGAGCCGATATCCCGCGGCGTCTCACACCTTCATTCGGCGTGAGGTCGCCGCCCTGCGTCGCTGCGGCATCGTCGTCCAGACCTTCAGCATTCGTCGGCCCGCGCCGGAAGAACGGCAAGCCACGGCCGATCGTCACGAGTTCGAGCGTACGTGGTACGTCCTGCCGACGAATCCCCTTCGGCTCCTCGCCGCCCACGGGCTGGCGCTGGTCCGCACGCCGCTTCGCTACGCCGCGACGCTCCGCGAGGCGCTGCGTCACCGGGTCCCCGGCGTCAAGGCGCTCGCCTCCGCGCTGTCCTATTTCGCGCAAGCGATTCTCCTGGCGTGCGAGCTGCGTCGAGGGGGCCACGATCATCTGCACAATCACTTCGCGAATGGCGGCGGCACCGTGGGATACCTCGCGACCAGATACCTCGGGATTCCCTGGAGCCTGACCCTCCACGGGACGTCGGAGTTCGATTACCCTTTCATGCTGCTTCTGCCGGAAAAGATCCGCGCCGCGACGTTCGTGGCCTGCGTGTCGCATTTCGGTCGCGCGCAGGCGATGCGCCTCGTCGAACCCGAGCAGTGGCACAAGCTCTCCGTGGTCCGGTGCGGCATCGAACTCGACCGCCTTCCCGAACGGCAGCCACCTGCGGATGGCGCGCTCCTGCGGGTGGTGAGCGTCGGCCGGCTCTCTCCGGAAAAAGGCTACGTGGGTCTGGTCGCCGCGTTCGCCAAGGTGATCGAGCGCGGCACGCGAGCCGAGCTTCGCCTGATCGGAGACGGCCAGGAGCGCGCCCGGATCGAGCAAGAGATCCGTCGGCATCGGCTCGAATCGTCCTGCACGCTGCTCGGGCGTCTGCCCGAGCCCGACGTCTTGCGCGAAGTGGCCCGCGCGGATGTCTTCGTCCTGCCAAGCTTCATGGAGGGCCTGCCTGTCGTGCTGATGGAGGCCCTGGGCCTGAAGGTGCCCGTGATCGCGCCCTGCGTCGCCGGCATCCCCGAGCTTGTGGAACACGGCAAGACCGGGCTCTTGTTCAGCCCGGCCAACTGGGACGAGCTCACCGAACACATCCTGACACTGCTCAACGATGGGCATCTCCGCGAGCGGCTTGCCGAGGCCGGACGCGCCCGGATCGAGGCCGGCTTCGACGCCACCCGTGTCGTCGAGCCGCTCCGCCTGAAATTTTCGGCGCGAGGGAGGGCCGCGTCCCCGGTGCCGGCGGTCGATCAATCACCTCCGGCCGACGCCCTCATGACCCGTCAACCGTGAAGGCGCTGCTCTGGATCGCGTTGGTGATTCCGGCTCTCGTGGCGGACATCGTGGCCTATATCGCGGCTCCGTTCCTTGGACTCCTCGTGAACGATCGTGGCCGGCTTCCGGTCTGGCTTCGCTGGTTCGAAACTCCCGACAACACGGCGTTCGGAGATCCCGGACACCAGGAGCGCTGGAGCCGCCGACCGCTGTACCCCCGCTTCGTCGCCTGGTTCTGGCGGAACAAGGCGTACACGTTTTCGACCGAAATCCTGGGCGCCAGGACCCGCGGACCCGTCACGGCGTTCGGCAATCCGTCGATTGGCGATCGTCCGCTGGTCGAAGGATGGTGCCTGTGGCGTGCTCCGGAAGGCTACTGGCAGCTCTACATCGTCCGGCGGTGGGGATATGGGTTCTTCCTGCGGATGAATCTCGGCTGGAAACTCTGGGATCTCCCCGACGGGCCCAACTCCGGACAGTATGTCTTTTCCGTGAACCCGATCCGGAGAATCAGATCATTCGCCTCAGGGCGCCGGCGGCAAGAGATGGCGGCCATTTCAAAGTAGGCGACGTGAGCGTGCGCGCCTTCAGCCGCGCCAATGCCCCCAGCGCCGCTTCGTACGGGATGCTCTCGCAGGTGCTGTCACCTTTCAAAAACTCGTGCTCCGTGCGCCAAGGCCGCCACGCCATGTAGTCGTCGGAAGGTCCGAACAGCACGAGCACCGGCACCCCGAACGCTGCCGCCACGTGCGCCGGTCCGCTGTCGTTTCCGATGAACAGCGCAGCTCGGCTCATCAGCCGCGTGATTCCGGTGATCGGCCCCCCGACCAGGCAGGAAAAGTCTCGGAACGGCGTGAAATCGTTCGCCGGCAAACCGACGAAGACGGGCGGCAGCAGAAGACGATCACGCAGATGTGCGGCGAGCCGGGCAAACCGCTCGGCCGGCCACGTCATGTCGGGAGTGCGGGCAAAGGGGTGCAGCACCGCGAAGGGTGCCGGCGCCGTTGGGAGAGACTCCTGTGGGGGCGGAGCGAAGAGCTGGGCCCGGGGGATCTCGCTCCGCGGCACACCCAGATAGAACATCGCCGAGGCCAGATGCTCCGCCGTGTGCACTGGTCGTTCTTCGCCGAAGATCTCCTGGGCGCGCGGAATCTGCACGTTGTAGACCCCCGACGAACGGTGGTGCGAAAATCCGGCGCGCCAGCGCGCCCGCGACGCCACGGTCAGCTCCATGCTCGCCTGTAGCCCGTGGAGGTTCAGCGCCAGGTCGGCTCGAAACGCTCGCGCCTCCGCAACCGACGGCTCCGGCAGCAGACTCACGGCCGGATTGCCCTCGAACACGGGCCGGAACGCCTGCTCGGCCATCACGGCGATCGTGAGGTCGGGTCTGTAGCTGTGCAGCAAGGAGATCGCGGGCGTCGTCAGCACGCAATCGCCGAGCGAGCGCAGACGGATGATCAAGACTCGCCCGCCGCGCGGCAACCGATCAACGATGGACGTCATGCTGGCGGTGGCCCGACGTCTTCAGGCATGACCCCTCACCCCCTGGCCGCCGTCAAGCTCTCGTGGATGGCCAGCGCGAGGGCACCGAAGCCGGCCTGGGCCCGCGTCGCCACCGCGCGCGGGCGCGGAAGGGGGACATCGAAGACGCGCGCCACCCGGCCGGGACGTGGGGTCATGACCACGACCCGGTCGGCGAGGAAGACCGCCTCCGGAATCGAGTGGGTGACGAAGACGATGGTCTTGCGCTGGGTGTTCCCCTCGCCCCACACGCGCAAGAGCTCCAGGTTCATCTCGTCACGCGTGATCGCGTCGAGCGCCCCGAACGGCTCGTCCATGAGCAGGAGCGGCGGATCGAGCAGCAGCGCCCGGCACAGGGAGGCGCGCTGCTGCATGCCGCCGGACAGCTCACGCGGGAGTTTCGCGCCGAAGTCGTCCAGCCGTACGAGGCTCAAGAGCTCGTCGGCCCGCGCGTGGTAGCGGCGAGGGTCGAGACCGGACAGCTCGGCCGGAAGCAAGACGTTGTCTCGGATAGTCCGCCACTTGAGCAGCATCGGCGCCTGGAAGACCATGCCCACCGATGGGATGGGGCGCGCGACCGTCTGACCGGCGACACGCACCTCGCCGGCCGTGGCCCGGCGCAGGCCGGCGACGATCCGCAGCAGGGTGGACTTCCCGCAGCCCGACGGTCCGACGAGGGCGATGAACTCCCCCTGGCTCACCGCGACCGTGATATCCCGCAGCGCCTCCACCGTCCCGCTCGCGGTGGCGTAGGTCATCCCGACGCTCCGGAGCGCGATGAAGTCGCTCACGACCGCTCAGCGCATCGACTTCGGCATCTCGACCTTCGTGAGGAACTCGTTGGTGTACACCTGCTGACACTCCACCTTCTTGGGCGGGTTCATGTACGTGTTCACCAGCTCCACCGACGCGCACATTTTCTTGTCGTCCATCCAGCCGATACCGTGCTGGGCGTAGCGATCGGTCTTCATGAGCTCGAGGCCCATCAGCATGTTGGGCTCGATCACCGTGAGATCGATCTCCGGCACGCGCTTCTTGAAGATCTCCAGCGAGGATTTCGGATCGGCCATCACGTCCCGCCAGCCGAGGTAGGACGCCTCCAGGAACGCGCGGAGAACCTTGGGCCGCTCCTTCATCGTCTTTTCGCCCGCCATGATCGACATGCTGTAGAGGTCGAACCCGTGATCAGCCCACGGCATCATGACGGCCTGGCCCTTCCCCATCGCTTTCTCGTAGAAGGGCAGGCCGGTCGTGTAGTCGGCCACGGCATCCACCCGCTTCTCGGCGAGCGCGGCCATCTTGGCCGCCGGCTCGATGTTCACCCACGTGACCTTGCTCGGATCGATCCCCGTGAGCTTGGCGAACGCGGGGAACATCTGCCGCTGCCCATCGCCCGGCGGCGCTCCAACCGTCTTGCCCTCCATGTCCTTGGGCTTCGCGATGGGATTGTCCCGGCGGCTCCAGGTGTTCATGGGAGTCTTGTCGAAGACCATGCCGACCACCTTGATGCGGGCGCCGCGGCCGGAGGCCGCGATCACGACAGCGCTGTCGGCCAACCCGAAGTCGGCGCGCCCGGTGTCGACCTTGGCGATGGAGTCGCCGGAGCCCTTCGAGTTCTGAAGCTCCACGTCGAGACCGCGCTGCTTGTAGTAGCCCCTGTCGAGCGCCACCCAGTAGGCGGCGTGATCGCCCACCGCGAACCAGTTCAGGGCGAACACCACTTTCTCCGTCGTTTGCGCAGCCAGGAGAAGCGGGCTGGCGACGAGCAGCGCCAGCAGGGTGAGGGCGATCCAGACGCGTCTCATGGCGGTCTCCTTTACTCTGTCGTCTCGGCCCAAGGAGCGATCCAGCGAGCGGCGAGGACCACCGCACCATACACGAGCAGGCCAATCACGGAGATCCACACCAGCGCCGCAAACGCCACCGGCGTATTCATGCTGGCCTGGGTGGTGATGATGACGTAACCGAGCCCGCTCTGGGAGGCCACGAACTCGCCGACGATCGCCCCCACCACGGAAGCGGTGGCCGTGATCTTGAGCGCGCTCAGGATATAGGGATAGGCGTTCGGAATCCGGATCTTCACGAACACCTTCCACTTGGGCGCGTTGAAGGCGCGACCGAGGTCGAGCATGTCCTCGTCCACCTGGGTGAGCCCGACGGCCGTGTTGATCACCACCGGGAAGAACCCGATCAGGGCCCCGATGAGCATGTTCGGAATGACGCCGTAGCCGAGCCACAGAAGGAACAGCGGCGCGACCGCCACCTTGGGCAAGGTGTTGACGAAGACGAGGAACGGCACCAGCGCCCGCGAGAAGAGCGGAGACCACGCGATGGCCACCCCGAGAGCGATACCCACGCCACCCGCCACCGCGAAGGCGCCCGTGATCTCGAGCGTCGTGATCCACACGTGTCGCGCCCACGGAATCTCGCCGCCCCCCAACGCCTGCGCCACCGCCAAGGGGGCCGGCAGGAGGTACTCGCGCAGGCCCAGGCCGCTCACGGCCGCCTGCCAGAGGGCGAGCACGCCGACGAAAAGGACGACGGACGGCAGGCGACGGGCGACGAGACCGCGCATTCAGCCCAGAGCCACGGTCACCGCGTGATCGGGTACGCCGAAATCACGCATCACGGGGGGAGTGTAGGCGCGCTCGAGCACCCGTTCAAGGGCGAGGTCGGTTCAGTCGTGACCGAGCGAGCGCTTCACCACCCGCAGAATCATCACGGTTCGCAGTCTCGAGGGCGACGCCCAGGCCACGGCGTTCCGCGCCCAGCCCGGCATAGGAGGGCTACTCGGGCTGCCGGCGCCATTCCTCCGAGATCGTCACGAAGTTCGGATCGGTCGAGACGGCACGGATGAGATCTCCCCCGTCCAGGACCAAGAAGCTACTGTTGAAGTGGCCTGAACACCCTGCAGCGGAGGAGGTGAAATCGGCGCTGACGTCCCCGATGCCATTGGTACCGAGTGTATAGGTGCCCGTTACCGCGACATTCCGGCAGACGGTACCGCCGGCGTTGAAGACCTCGGTCCCCGAGAGATGGCCGGTTCCGTCGAGCACGAAAATACCGAAGCCCGACTCCAGACGCCCCGTGGACGGCACGTATCCGTTGAAGGTGAGGCGATAGGTGCCGTTCAGGCTGTAGGGCGCAAACGCCGCGTTGGTCGTGTCCCGGGCGGCGATGGAGATGATCCCGACG
>DATHGT010000362.1:0-25179 GCA_035317605.1 Candidatus Acidiferrum sp.
CGTCGACTCGGTACGAGGCGAGACGTCCGGACGCCGTCCCGGCGGAGAACAGGAACGTTCCGGTCGAATCGAGACCGAAGGCGGTGGGGACGGCCTCGGTCGGCGCGTGGCCGGCCGGAGTCAGGCGCCCGGTCGTCGCGTCCACCGCGAAGCCGGCGATGCTGTTGTGGCCGCGGTTGCCGACGTAGAGGAACCGTGCCGACGGCGTCAGATAGATCTGCGAACAGGTATTGCGCACGGTCACGTCAGCGGGCAGCGAGGGGATCGTTTCCACGGCGGTGAGAGTGCCAGAGGCGCGATCGATGCGGTAGGCCGTCACGCTGCACCCCTGCTCGTCGGAGAAATAGGCGAGGTCGAGCGTGGGATGGAAGCAATAGTGCCGCGGGCCGAGCGGGCCGGGCGGGTCGAGCTTGAACGGCGCGTTGTGGCTCAAGTGGCCGGTGGCCGCGTCGAACCGAAACTGCGCGATGAAGTTTGGGCCAGGGATGTTTTTTGGCGGCTCCAGGACGTTGTCGTTCTGCCGGAAGATGTGCGGCACGTAGGCGAAGCGGTTCGACGGGTCGGTCAGGATCGAGTGCGCTCCCGGCGCGGTGTCCTGCCGGTCGAGCGCCGGCCCGCGCACCCCACCATCGCTTCCGAGCGGATGCACGGCGGCGTACGCGCCCTGGTAGTAGGCCGACAGGAGGTATTTGCCGGCGCGGTCGGTGGCCAGATAAGTCGGCGGATGCTCGGTCGCGACGCGCCCCAGCGACGTCAGCGCGCCGCTGGCCGGGTCGATGCGACAGCTCTCGATGGCCGGGGTACCGCGATAGCCGACATGCAAGATGTGCCGTTCCGGGCTCACCGCGAAGACTGACGGCGCGCCGGCGGCCGGCCTCTCGGCCGTGGGGACCAGCTTGCCGGCGCCAGCGTCGAGACTGAAGCTCACGATCTTGTCGTCGTCCTGCAGCCCAACGTAGAGCACGTCCGCCATGTCGTTCCTCCTGTGTCGCTTCTCTGGATCGTATTGCGACATTACACTACCGCGGGGAGGGAAGGCGTGATGCGCATCGTGGATGCTCAGATCCATCTCTGGGGCAGCGGTTTGCCCAGCAACATGGCCCATCGCCAGGTCACTTCGTTCACCACCGAGGAGGCGGTGAGGCTCATGGACGAAGGTGGTGTCGACGCGGCCGTGATCCATCCGCCGGGCTGGGATCCCAACGCCACCGAGATGGCCTTCAAGGCCGTGCGGGATTTTCCCGGGCGCTTCGCGATCCTCGGCGCGTTCCCCCTGAATCAGGGGGACAAGCGCGCCCTCGTCGAGACGTGGCGGAGCCAGCCCGGCATGCTCGGACTGCGCTACGGTTTTCTTGGGGAGCCGATGCGCGGCTGGCTGGCCGACGGGACGCTCGACTGGTTGTGGGTCGCGGCCGAGCGGGCCGGCGTGCCGATCGCCATGCTGGCGACGGACTCGCTGGCGCACATCGGCCGGATCGCCGAGCGGCATCCGGGTCTGCGGCTGACCATCGACCACCTGGGTGGCCGGGGCGGCACCACCGCGCTGAAGGACGACGCGGCGATGGCGCACATGCCGGAGCTCGTCAAGCTGGCCCGGCATCCCAACGTCGCGGTCAAAGCGACCGGCGCACCGGGCTATTGCAGCGGACCGTATCCGTTCACGAGCATGCACCCGTACTTGCGCCGGATCCACGACGCCTTCGGGCCGGCGCGCATGTTCTGGGGAACCGACATCACGAAGATGCCGTGCTCCTGGCGTCAGTGCGTGACGATGTTCACCGAGGAGCTACCCTGGCTGCCGGAGCGTGACAAGCCTCTCGTCATGGGCCAGGCCGTGTGCGCCTGGTGGGGCTGGAGCCAGCCGGCTCCTTGAAGTTACGCCTTCGTGGCGAGCCGGTCGCGAATCCCGCGCAGCGCCAGCGCGTAGCCCGCGACGCCAAACCCCGCGACGATGCTCTGGCTCACCGCGGCCGTCTGCGAGGCCGGGCCGCGGCGGATCGGGTTCGAGATGTGGACCTCGGTGGTCGGGAACTTCACCTGCGAGAGCGCCGCGACCAGCGCCGGGTACCCGCTGCCGAACGCCGCGGGGTTGAAGATGGCCGCGTCGAAGCCCCCGTCGTTGGCGGCGTAGAGCTTGTTGACGATCTCGCCCTCGATGTTCGAGTGGAAGATCTCGACCTCGACGCCCAGCTCTTTCGCGTAGCCGCGGATGTGCTCGTCGTACTCGGGCAGCGTCATCGGACCGAAGACGTCGAGCTGCACTTTGCCCCGCATGTTCATTCCGGCGCCGTGGATCACCAGGACTCTAGGCATTGGCTCTCGCTCCGTCGTGAGGTCGATGTATGGCTCGCGATGGTGGCGCGGGACGCGTCCCTTGTCAACGAACGCGCCGGCTCGACGTCGTCGTGCATCAGGATCTGCCGGCTGCGCGTCCGGCGCCCTTCGTGTCCAATGTACGAGCGACCGAGGCCGAGGTTACGATCGGCGCGGGAGGGGAGACATGAGCGTCATCGCAGGCACGGAGCGAAGGACGAAGATCGTCTGCACGATCGGCCCGGCGACCGCGTCGCGGCCGCAGCTCCGGGCTCTGATCGAGGGCGGGATGAACGTGGCCCGGCTCAACTTCTCTCACGGCGAGCCCGCCGAGCACGTGGCCGTCCTCGCCGACGTCCGCGCTCTTGGCCGCGAGCTCGACGTGTCCGTGGCCGTCTTGCAGGACCTCGCGGGCCCGAAGATCCGCATCGGCACGCTGCCGGGCGGCAGCGTCGAGCTCGAGGCCGGAGGGCGGTTCACGCTGACGACGCGTTCGGGCGAGGGCTCGCGTGAGCGCGCGTCCGTCTCGTACGCGGGGCTCCCCGGCGCGGTGCGCGCGGGCGACACGCTGCTGCTCGCCGACGGCGCCATCGCGTTGCGCGTCGAGCGCGTGACCGGCGAGGACGTTGACTGCGAGGTGATCGTGGGCGGCCGTCTCGGCAGCCGCAAGGGCGTCAACGTCCCGTCGGGGCTGCCCGGCCTGCCCATCCTCGGCGACAAGGACCTGCGCGACCTGCGCGTGGGCCTGGAGCAGGGCGTCGATTACGTCGGGCTGTCGTTCGTGCGCTCGGCGAACGACGTGCAGACCGCCCGGGACCACATGGAGCGCCTCGGCGGCCGCGCGCCGGTGATCGCCAAGATCGAGACCCAGGCCGCGCTGGACCGGTTCGACGAGATCCTCGACGCCGCCGACGGGATCATGGTCGCCCGCGGCGACCTCGGCATCGAGACGCCGTTCGCGCGGGTGCCCATCGTGCAGAAGCGCCTGATCGCCGAGGCGAACCGGCGCGCGAAGCCGGTGATCACCGCCACGCAGATGCTGTTCTCGATGGCGTCCTCGCCCCAGCCGACGCGGGCGGAGGTCGCCGACGTCGCGAACGCCGTCCTCGACGGCAGCGACGCGGTCATGCTGTCGGAGGAGACGGCGATCGGCAGCTATCCCGTGCGCGCCGTGGAGGTCATGGCCGACATCGCGCTGGAGACGGAGCGGAGCGGGCTCGACGGGCCGCGACCGTCCACCGCGTCGGCCGAGGCGCCGCGGAGCGACGAGGAGGCGCTGGTCCAGGCCGCATGCCGGCTCGCGGCCCATCGCGGGGTCGACGTGATCGTGATCGTCACCCGGAGGGGCGAGACGGCCCGCCTCGCCGCCGCGCAACGCCCCACGCCACCCATTGTCGCCCTGGCCGGAGACCCGGAGACGGCCCGCCGGCTGGCCCTCGTACGCGGCGTCCTCCCGCTCCCGCTTCCGCCGTCGGCTCGCGGTCCCGAGGATCTGCTCGAGGTCGCGCGCGGCGCGGCCCGCGCGCGAGGCTGGCCCGACCTGCGCGCCGTCTTCGTATCGCACGACCGACTGTGGACGGGACGGCTCTGAGGAGTTCAAGGCCCGGAGGGTGGTCATGAGCATTGATGTCCTGGCTCTCGTACGGCTCGCTCCTGAACGCGTCGCCGCGCTGACCGCGGCCGGCTATGCCGTTCGCGAGGGGACGAGCTACGCGAGCCGGATCGACGCCCTGCGCGACGGAGGCGCTACGGTCAGGGCCGTGCTGACCAACGGCCGCGGAGGTCTCAGCGGCGACGAGATGGCCCTGCTTCCGAATCTCGAGATCGCCTGCGCGGTCGGCGCCGGCTACGAGGCGATCGATCTCGTCACCGCCCGGAGTCGGGGCATCGCGGTCTCCAACTGCCCCGACGCGAACGCCTCCGCCGTCGCCGACTCCGCCATGATGCTGTTGATGGCGACGACCCGGCACCTGCTTCAGGCCGATCGCTTCGTGCGGGCCGGTGGATGGCAAGACCAATGGCGTGTCGACACCCCGACCATTTCCGGCAAGCGTCTGGGTGTCCTCGGTCTTGGAAAGATCGGGAGCAGGATCGCGCACCGCGCCGCGCGCGGCTTCGACATGGAGGTTGGCTATCACAACCGGACCGCCGTCACCGGATCGTCCTATCGATACTTCGACAGTCTCATCGAGCTCGCGACGTGGGCCGATTTCCTGATCGCCGCCGCGCCAGGGGGAGCGGGGACACGACACCTCGTCAACGCGGACGTGCTGACGGCCCTCGGACCGAACGGGTATCTCGTCAACATCGGCCGCGGTACGCTCGTGGATACGGCGGCGCTGATCGATGCGCTGCAATCGAAGGGCATTGCGGGGGCGGGCCTGGATGTGGTCGAGGGCGAGCCGAACGTGCCGCCGAGGCTTCCGGAGCTTCTCCGATTCGACACCGTGATCGTCACGCCGCACGTGGCCGGGCGGGCGCCGGAAGCGCGCGCCGCGGCGACCGCGTTGCTCCTCGCCAACCTGAACGCGCATTTTTCCGGAAATCCGCTTCCGTCTCCGGTCTCATTCGAGGTCTGAGGCGTCGGCCGGGAGGGAATGTATAGTATGGCGCTCATGACCCCGGGGATGCCGTCCACACTCGCAGGGATCTGCATCGTCACGCTGCTCGCCGCGCTGATGCTCGGGGCCGGCGACGTCGCCTCGGCGCAGGATGCCAACCGCCAGGCGCTCGCGCTCGATCTCGCGCGGGTTCTGATCGACGATCAGACGCGTCAGGGGCTTTCGGACCAGGTGGGCATCGGCCTGCTCCAGCTGATCGGGACACGGCTGCAGGAGCGCCTGAACCGGCGACTTCAAGATTCGGAGGTCCGGACGCTGGCCGAGATCATCCGCGCGTTCGTGGGCCGGACGCTGACGGAGGAGCGCATCGAAGAGATCAGCGCCCGAGTGTACGCAAGCCAGTTCGACGAGGCGGAGCTCAAGGCGCTGGTGGAGTTTCAGCGCTCGGCCGTGGGGCGCAAGGCGGCCCGCCTCACGCCGGCGATCGCGCAGGAGACCGCGCGGGCCATCGAGGCCGAGATCGCGCAGAGCCCGGCCCTGCCACGCCTGGTCGAAGCGATCGGGCAAGAATTCCCGGTGCTGCGCACACCCCAGACGCCCTGACGGCCGGCGGTCGGGGGCGGGGCACTTTTCGAATGCGGTGGTGACCAACATGGCGACGACGCTCGGGTTCATCGGCCTCGGTGTGATGGGCGAGCCCATGTGCCGCAACCTGGCGAAGAAATCGGGGGCGGCGGTCGTGGCGTTCGACCAGCGCGCGGAGCCGCTCGCGGCGCTCGCGCGCGAAGGCGTCGCGGCGGCCGGGTCCGCGGGAGACGTGGTGGCGCGCGCGGATGTCGTCTTCATGTGCCTGCCCGGCGAGCCGCAGGTGCGCGCCGTCGCCCTCGGACCCGACGGCCTCGCGGCGTGTGTGCGCGCGGGGCAGACGGTGGTGGACATGAGCACGGCGCCGGTGGCGCTGGCGCGCGAGCTGGGCCACGCGTTCGCCGCCCGCGGCGCAAACTTCGCCGACGCTCCGGTGGCGCGGACCGCCCAGGCGGCGCAGGACGGCACGCTCTCGATCATGGTCGGCGGCGAGTCAGTGGTGTTCGAGCGGTTGCGGCCCTACCTCGCGTGCATGGGCGCGGAGATCACCCATTGCGGGCCGGTGGGCGCCGGGCAGGCGGTCAAGCTGATGAACAATATGGTCGTCGCCCAGACCGTCGTCGCCCTCGCCGAGGCGCTCGCGGTGGCCCGCGCCTCCGGCGCCGTCGATCCCAAGATCTTGTTCGAGACGCTGACCAAGGGCTCGGCGGACAGCTTCGTGCTGCGCAATCACGGGATGAAGTCGCTCCTGCCCGACACGCATCCCACGACAGGCGCGTTCCCGACGAGCTACATCATCAAGGACCTCTCGTATGCGCTCGCGCTGGCCGAGTCCGCGGGCGTGACGCTGGAGCAGGCGACGACGACGAAACGCCTCATGGAGCGCACGGCGGAGGCGGGCTACCGGGACAACTACTACACCGCCGTGATCCGGACGATCGCAAAGAGCTGATCGGCCGTGACGATCGCGAGACGGGCCGCCCGACGCTCTGCCGTGCTCGTCGCGGGCTTCGCCGCGAGCCTGTGGTGCATGCCCTTCGCGACGGCCGCGCCCGATGAGGAACTGCTGGGCAAGTCCAGAGGCTACCCCATGGGTACGCGTGCGAACTGGTACACGGACGATGCGGCCCGGGTCGGTTCGTACACGAATCTGGACAAGCTGTTTCCGAATCAACATCACGTCTTGCCCAGGGCCGAGAGGCCGTCACCACTGCCCAAGGTCGCGACCGAGCCGCCGCTTCAGTACCGCTTCGAGGGGCGCCTCAACTCCATCGATGACTACCTCGCGCACCAGCGGGCGACCGGGTTGCTCGTCATCAAGGACGGCCAGATCCTGGTCGAGCGCTATCAATACGATCGGAAGCCCACGGACAGACTGACGTCGAACTCGATGGCCAAGTCCCTGGTCGGCCTCGCCATCGGGTTTGCGGTGTCGGAAGGGCTGATCCGCTCGCTGGATGACCGGGCCCTCGAGTACGTGCCGGAGCTCAAGGGGAATATCTACGGCGAAGCGAGGATCCGGAATCTGCTTCGCATGGCTTCCGGCGCGCGATTCAGCGAAGAGAACGTGCGCGGGAACGACGATGCCGCGGCATTCGCTCAACGACACGGCGCCCAAGGGAGCATGGCCGCGATCCGGGCCTTCAACACCCGCGAAGCGCCCGAGGGCGAGCGCTTTCACTACGCGTCGATCGAGACGCAAGTGTTGACGGTCGTGCTGCGCGCGGCCACCCGCAAGACGGTCTCCGAGTACCTCGCGAAGCGGTTGTGGCGGCCCATGGGCGCCGAGGCCGACGCGACGTGGATCACCGGGCCCGACGATCTCGAGCGCGGCGCCGCGTTCTTCAACGCCACGCTGCGCGACTGGGGCCGGCTGGGGAGACTGCTGGCCAACGACGGCGCCCTCGACGGGACGCAGATCATTCCCAAGGACTATCTCCTCGAGGCGACGGACTGGCACCGACATCCAGCCGCGTTCGCGCCCAGAGAGTCGCCCCCCGCCAACGGCTACGGCTATCACTTCTGGACGATGCGAGGGGAAAAGCGGCGCTTCCTCCTGCGCGGGGTGTATGGCCAGTCGATCTACGTCGATCCCGAGCTGAAGCTGGTCCTCGTCCATACGGCCGTGGCCAAGACCCCCTCGATCGGCAACCAGCCGATGGGTGCCGAGCTTGGCGCCTTGTGGCTCGGTCTGGTGAACGCGTTCGGACGCTGGTAGACGGGTCGTATGAACCGCCGGCGATTCCTCCAGGGGCTGGGGGCGGGCCTCGTGGCCGGCCCGTCGGCGGCGTTCGCTCAGGCACGGCCCCCGATCGCGGACATGCACGGCCACTACGGCATGGTCAGCCGGAAGATGGACGACTGCGGGCTCGCCGCGGACATGCGCGCCCACGGCGTGGCCCTGGTCGCGTGGAAGGCGATCGCCGACCAGCGCTGGATCCACAGGACAGGCCCCGGTCTCGAGCAGAAGAGCACTCCCGGCCCGGGCGAACTCACGCGGCACTTCGAGCGCGTGCTCGGCCGGATGAAGGCGTACGTGGCGAAGGAAGGTCTGCGGACCGTGCTGACGCCCGCCGACGTGGACGCGTGCCTCGCGGGCGAGGCCGGCATCGTGCTCGCGTGCGAGGGCGCGGACTTCCTGGAGGGGCGTGTCGAGGGCCTCGACGCCGCGCATGCCCAGGGTCTCCGGCATCTCCAGCTCGTTCACTACATCCGCACGCCGGTCGGCGATTTCCAGACCGCCGCGCCCACGCACGGAGGGTTGAGCGAGATGGGACGCCGGCTCGTGCAGGCCTGCAACGCCAGGGGCGTGCTGGTCGATCTCGCTCACTGCACGGGCGCGGGCGTCGAGCAGGCCCTCCAGGTTTCGAAGGTGCCGATGGTCTGGTCCCACGGGTGGGTCGATCGGGTCGGGGGGGACTGGCGTGAGCGGTTCGGCTATCTGCAGCGAAGGCTCTCGCTGCCGCTCGCCCGCAAGATCGCCGACCGTGGCGGCGTGATCGGTCTCTGGGGGATGGGCCTCTCGCGGAGCGGCCAGCCATGGCCGGTGCTTCGCGGCGACACCAAAGGCTATGCGCGCGAGCTCAAGGACCTCGTCGGCAAGCTGGGCGCGGATCACGTGGCGTTCGGCACCGATATCGAGGGCGTCGGAGAGAGCTGGTCGGTGAACGACTACGCGGGCGTGCGCGCCGTCGTCGATCACTTGCAGGCCCTGAAGCTCGAGGCCTCGATCGTCGAGCGCGTCGCCTACCGCAACTACGCGCGCGTGCTCAAGGCCGCGCTCACGTCCGGACGGCCCTGACGGCTACCTTCTCGCGGGCGCGGCGACGCGCGGGAGGCCGAAATGGTCCCTCAGCGTCGTCCCCTCGTACTCGCGGCGGAACAACCCGCGCGCCTGGAGCTCCGGCACGACCAGGTCGACGAAGTCGGCCAGCGCGCCCGGGAAATAAGGGGGGAGGACGTTGAAGCCGTCCGCGGCTTCCTCGACGAACCATTCCTCCAGCGTGTCGGCGATGCGCTTGGGGGTTCCGCAGAGGACCCAGTGACCGCGGGCGGCCGCGGTCAGGTTGTAGAGATCGCGCAGGGTCATGTTCTCCCGTCGCGCCGTCTCGTAGAGCACGCTGGAAAAAGTCTGGCTGCTCCCGCCGGGCGGGGGAGCCGGCACGGGCCCGTCGAGGGGAAAGCCGGTCACGTCGTACCCGATCCGGCTGGTCACCAGCGTCAGCGCGTTGGTCGGCGTGAGCCAGCTCTGGAGCAGCGAGAGCTTGTCGCGGGCCTCGGCCTCGGTGCTGCCGATGATCGGCATCACGCCCGGCAGGACCGTGATCTGATCCGGCGTGCGGCCATACTTGGCCATGCGTCCCTTCAGATCGCGATAGGCGCGCCGTGCCGCCGACAGCTCCTGGACGACCGAGAACACCACGTCGGCCGTCCGCGCGGCCAGCTCGAGCCCGGCCTCCGAGCCGCCGGCCTGAATGATGACCGGATGCCCCTGAGGGCAGCGGGCCATGTTGATGGGGCCCTTCACCTGGAAGAACCGGCCACGATGGTCGAGGGGGCGGACCTTCGACGGATCGATGAAGACTCCGGTCGCCTTGTCCGCCACGATCGCGCCGTCCTCCCAGCAGTCCCAGAGCCCCTTGACGACGTCGACGAACTCCTGGGCGACCTCGTAGCGCAGGTCGTGCTCCATGTGGGATTCGCGGCTGAAGTTGAGCGCGGCCTTGCCCGCCGAGCTCGTCACCACGTTCCAGGCCGCCCGGCCCTTGGTGATGTGGTCGATGGAGCCGAAGGTCCGGGCGACGTGGTAGGGCTCGCCGAAGCTGGTGGAGACGGTGGCGCCGAGGCCGAGGTGCCGCGTCGAGGCGGCGAGCGCCGAGATGAGCGTGGTCGGCTCGAACCGGCACAAGAATGATGGGTGGTCTCCAGGGTCCATGACCAACCCGTCCGAGACGAATAGCAGGTCGAACTTGCCCCGCTCGGCCTGGCGGGCGATCTCCTGGATGACCGACAGATCGTTGTTGCTGGTCGCCGCGCCCTCGTAGCGCCATCCGGCGGAGTGATTGCCGGTGCCGAGGACGAACACGCCGAAGTGCATCTCGCGCCGCGTCGGAGACATGGGCCCGCTCCCCTCCTGGCTGCTCTTACGCTCCTCGCCCCTCGGCGACAACCTACCACTTCGCGCGTTTGACCGCTTTTGCGGACTCTGACAGGATCTCCGGACGATGACTGAGAGTTCGCGCGACGTCGTGATCGTGGGGGGCGGCATCGCGGGCCTGACCACCGCCTACTATCTGGCGAAGGCTGGCGTGCCGAGCGTCGTCGTCGAGCGCGACGCGATCGGCAGCCACGCCTCGGGCTTCGCGTACGGGGGGCTCAGCCCGTTGAGTGGCTTCGGCATCCCCGGGCCCCAGGCCGAGATCGCCCAGGACGGGATGCGGTTGCATCGCGAGCTGCGCGCGAGCGTCGTCGAGGAGACCGGGATCGACGTCGACTTCCGCAAGCGCTCCTCGCTCGCGCTGGCCTTCGACGAGGCGGACGTCCGGCGGCTCCAGGCCGCGCTGCCCTGGCAGCAGCGGCAGCCGGGCTACGCGGCGCGCTGGCTCGACGTCGCGGAGGCTCGTCGCGTGGAGCCGCGCATCTCGGACGAGACGCTGGGGGCGACGCTGATCGAGGGCACCGCCGACGTCGAGCCCTATCGTCTGGTGCTCGCACTCACGCGAGCCGCCGAGCGCCTGGGCGTGACGGTTCGCCACGGGCGAGCGGTCGGCCTGCGTCGCGAGGGCGGGCGCGTGACCGGCGTGATCCTCGAGCGGGAGACGATCGCCTGCTCGACGGTGGTGCTCGCGCTCGGCCCCTGGAGCGGTGAGGTCTCGGCGTGGATCGACGTGCCGATCGACGTGCGTCCCCTCAAGGGCCAGATCCTGCGCCTGCAAGCCCCCGGTCCGCCGGTCGGCTGCTCGGTCGGCTGGGGCCACAACTATGCCACCACCAAGACCGACGGCCTCTTGTGGGCGGGGACGACCGAGGAAGAGGCGGGCTTCGACGAGGAGACGACGCTCGTGGCCCGCGACGACATCGGGGCCGCGCTCGTGAGGATGCTGCCTGCGATGGCCGACGCGCAGGTCGCGCACCAGACCGCCTGCCTGCGCCCCCTCGCATCCGACGGATTGCTCGTGCTCGGTCGGGTGCCCGGGCTCGAGCACGTTTATGTGGCCACGGGCGGCGGCCGCAAGGGCATCCTCTACGGTCCCGCCATGGGACACGCGATCGCCGATCTCGTCCTCGGTCGTGACCCGCGGGTCGCCCTCGAGGCCTTCGCGCCCGCGCGGTTCGTCCGCGCTTGATCGCGCGCGGGTCAGCGTATAGGCTCGCGACGTGCTGATCGGCTGCATCGCGGACGACCTCACCGGCGCCACCGACCTCGCGGTGACGCTCGCCCGCGAGGGCCTCTCGGTCACGCAGGTCAACGGCGTGCCGGAGGCGGCGCTGGCGGTGCCGGCGAGCGACGCGGTCGTGGTAGCGCTCAAGTCGCGGACCAATCCAGCCGAAGAAGCGGTGGAGTGGTCGCTCGCGGCGCTCGACTGGCTTCGCGCGCGGGACGCCGAGCGCATCTACTTCAAGTACTGCTCGACGTTCGACTCCACGCCGAGCGGCAACATCGGCCCGGTGGCCGACGCCCTGCTCGAGAAGCTCGGCGCCGACTTCACGGTGGCCACGCCGGCCTACCCGCGGAACGCCCGCACCGTCTACCTCGGCCACCTGTTCGTTGCTGACCAGCTCCTCTCCGACTCGGGCATGCGCGATCACCCGCTGACCCCGATGACCGACGCGAACCTGCCGCGCGTGCTTGCGGCCCAGACGCGCGGTCGCGTCGGGCTCGTGCCGTACGCCGACGTGGAGGCAGGCGCTGACGCCGTGCGCGCGCGCTGCGTCGCCCTGCGCGCCGAGGGCGTGCGCCACGCCATCCTCGACGCGACCCGCGACGCCCACCTCGTCGCCGCCGGCGAGGCCTGCCTCGACCTCGCGCTCGCCACCGGCGGCGCCGGCCTCGGGATGGGCCTGGCCCGAGCGCTCGCCGCGCGAGGCCGCGCGCGGCCCGGCGCCGGGGCGGCGCTGCGGGGCAGCGCCGGAGCCGCGCTGCCGAGGCTCGACACGCCGGTGGCGGTGCTGTCGGGCAGCTGTTCGACGGCCACGCTGGCCCAGATCGAGGCGGTGCGCGACGACTACCCGTGCTTCCAGCTCGACCCGCTAAAGCTCGCGGATGGCCCGGCGCACCTCGAGGCCGCGCTCACCTGGGCCGGCTCGCGCCTCGGATCCACGCCGATCCTCGTCGCGGCGTCGGCGCCTCCGGAGAGCGTGGCGCGCGTGCATGCCGCCCTCGGTCAGGAGCGCGCCGCTGATCTCGTCGAGGCCGCATTCCGCCGCCTGGCCGGGGACCTCGCCGCGCGGGGTGTCCGCCGCTTCGTGGTGGCCGGCGGCGAGACCTCGGGCGCCGTGGTCGAGGCGCTCGGCGTGAAGGCGCTGGCCATCGGTCCCGAGATCGCGCCCGGCGTGCCGTGGACCGCGGCCGTCGGCGGCGAGCCGTACCTGCTCGCGCTGAAGTCCGGGAACTTCGGCGGGCCGGACTTCTTCCGCCGCGCCGTGCAGATGCTGCCATGAACGAGTCCGCCCTCCGCAACGCGCTCGTCACGTCAGGCCAGTCGCTCTACGCGCGCGGCTACGCGCACGGCAGCTCGGGCAATCTCTCAGCGCGCTTACCGGACGGTCTGCTCGTGACGCCGACGAACTCGTGCCTCGGCCGGCTCGACCCGGCGCGCATCTCGAAGGTGGCGCTCGACGGCACCCACGTCGCCGGTGACGCCCCCTCCAAGGAGGCCTTCCTGCACCTCGCCGTGTACCAGGAGCGCGCCGGCGCGCACGGCATCGTGCACCTGCACTGCACGCACGCGGTCGCGCTCGCATGCCTGCGTCATGACGACCCCGCCGACGTGCTGCCGCCAATCACCGCGTACTACCGCATGCGCATTCGCACCTTGCCCCTGTTGCCCTACTACCGGCCGGGAGATCGCGCGCTGGCCGAGGCCGTCCGCGTCGCGGCGCGCCGGCACCACGCCGTCCTGCTCGCCAACCATGGACCGGTGGTGGCCGGAGCGTCGCTCGAGGATGCCGTCTACAACGCCGAGGAGCTCGAGGAGACCGCGAAGCTCTTCTTCCTCCTCTCGGCACGGCCCACGCGCTACCTCGAGCCGGCGGAGATCGCGGACCTGGACGCCCACTTTCCGAGCTGAGCAGCGTCGCGCGCGTCAGGGGGCGGGCGGCTCGAAGACCGTCGGGCCCTCGACCGGCGTGCGGAGGGCGCGGAGGGCGGTACGGACCAGCTCGACGCGCCAGGCGCGCTCCTCGGCTGGCGGCAGCTCCGGACGACCGAACGGATGGCTGAAGCGGTTGCCGCGGACGATGCGGTTGGCCCCGACCTTGACCGCGACGGCGGCGAGGCTCGTCACGGTGGCCGTGGGAAAGCCCGCCCGCTCCAGCTCCTTGGCCATCGTAGCGCCGCTACGAGTGCCCGACCCTCAGGTCGCCACGAGCAGGACCGAATCCACGTGCTGGCGGCGGAGGTCGGCGGCGATCTCGCGGGCGTGCGTTGCCATCTGGCCGAGGATGCCGTGGTTGCCGCACGTCACGTAGTAGGCGTCGAGCACGTCGCCGATCTCACCACGCCGCACCAGCTCGCGCACGGCGTCGAGGGGCACGAGCCGGTCGGGATCCTCGGCCGCGAACGCGGCGTCGTAGCCGCCGTGAGCGACCTCGTAGTCGCCGGGGGCCAGGGTCTGTTTGCCGTCAATAGGGTACGTGAGCCACTTGCTGGCGCGGACCCACTCCAGGCGGTCGGGGTTGCCTCGCGGCACGAGACCGCACTCGGTCACGAGGGCCAGCCGCATGCGGGCGGGATCGGTGACGGGCGGCGGTGGCGGGATCCGCTCGTAGCGCGGCAGCTCCACCTCTGAGGCGAACGGCCGGCCGTCGAGGCGCGCGAGCAGGAGCTGGAGCGCGCGCTCACTGGCCGGCGCCGCCGCCCGCGCGTTCATCCGTCGCCCGCGCGGGAGATAGCCTTCCACCGCGGCCGGGCCGAGCGCCTCGCCCCGTCCCAGTCGCGGCGCCAGTCGCGCCATCGCGGCGAGCGCGTCCTTCATGCCGATCGCGGTGGCCGCCGTCGGCACGATCAGGACCTCGTGGCGGTGGAGTTCGACCGCGGCGTTGTCGGGCGCCATCGCGGCGAGCGCGGGGATGCCGAGGCGCCTGGTGACCGCGGCGCACACGCGCGCGCAGGCCAGGCCATAGCGTCCTGCGCCGAACGCGGGTCCCGCGACCACCACGTCGGGGGCGAAGCTCTCGACGGCATTGATGATCGCGTTTAAGACGTCGTCCGGCCCGTCGGCGACGAGCCCGTCGCCGCACCACACCGTGCCCGCGATCTCCGCCTCGCCCGCCAGCAGCTGTTGGAGCGCCAGGCCCGGGCCCACGGCGCCCGCGCGCGCGTCCGGCGGCGTCTCCGCGCGGTCCTCGCCGCCGATGCCGGCGAAGAACTGATTCAGGTAGTGGACGATCCTCATCTCAATAATCAACCGCCAGGGCGCCGCGGGCATTCATGACGGCGGTCGCCGCGTAGAGCTCCTGGATCGGCAAGTCGAGCGGGCCGCGGGCCGGCTCGCCCCGGTGGGCGAGGCGATCGCCGCCGATCACGCGCTCGACGAGGGGCAAGGTGAGCCGCCGATCGATGCCGCCGCTGCTGGCCAGCGCAATGGCCTCCGGGACCACGTCGACCAGCGGCGGATCCTCGCCCAGCGGCCCGCCGTATTCGTGGACGACCGACGCGGTCGGGATCCCGGCGCGCTCCAGCGCCTGCACGGTGAGCATGAAGTCGATGTGGGTGTTGCCGGTCGCCTCGTACGTGCAGAGCGCGCCGTCGGCGCGCAGCAGCGTCGCGAGCTTCGCGACGAAGTGGGCCGAGCGCTCCTTCATGAACTCGTTCTCGTGGTGGCCACGCGCCACGATGACGCCGGCGAAGTGCAGATCGCGTCCATGGCGGGCGGCGAGAGCGAGCAGCGAGGGGTGGCGCGTGTGGACGTAGGTTGGCGTCTTGCTGCCGGTCTTGTAGTTGCCGCCCACGAGGGCGCCGTCCAGCAGCTCGTTGGGATCGAGTACGGTCGGCAGCATGCCCGAGATCTCGTGGCCGTAGAGGAACGACTGGACCATGGGGCCCTGCGCGCGCACCTGGTGCACCCAGACGATCCGCCGTCGGCCTCCGTCGTCGCCGCCGTGGTCGAACACCTCGACGTGCTCGGGAGCGCGGCCGACCGTGAGCGCGGCGAGATGATCGGCCACGCGCAGCGCGGCGCGGCGGAGCGCGTCGTCGTAGTCGGCGTTGCTCGCCGCGGGCCCGGGTGTCAGCAGGAGCAATAGGTTCACGCGGTCGGCGCAGCCGGAGTACGCGGCGCCGGGGCCCGACATCTCGATCAGCCCTTCCTCGAACGCCTGCACGCCGCTGGCCGGGAAGGGAAATTCCGTGACCTGCACGACCGTGAAGCCGTCGAGCCGGTGCGTCCGGCCGTGACCGACGGTGTGGGGAGGCCCGAGGAAGCCGGGGAAGGCGCGCGCGGGGCCGTCGGGCTTGTGCAACGGCTCGATCGCGTCGAGCGCGCGGAGCACGCGCACGGATTCCCCGGGATGCGCCAGCTCGAGCCGCGCCTCCGCGATGCGCGGGTCGCGCAGGACGAGGCTCCGCACGACGTCGGCGTCGATGGTCAGCACGCCCTCGTCGTACGCGGCCGGCGCGCCCAGCCGCGCGCGCCGCACGAGAAATGCGGCCAGCTCGAGATGCATGGTCTCGCTCAGTCTACGCGCACGGCGGCGTCACGCGCTGGTCCGGACGGCGCCTATTTCGTGGAGGCTGTCGGGGGCTGAGCGGCGCCGCCGGTCGCGAGCGGCCACACCCAGCGATCCCACGTGATGCCGACGGCTTCCATCTGACCGGCGGGTCGCGCGCCGCCGCGTTCGGCGACGCGCCGCGAGCGGACGTTGTGCGGAGAAATGGCCGAGATCGCGTACGGCAGCCGCAGAACGTCGCGCGCGTGGTCGCGGACGCAACACGCCGCTTCGGTCGCGAACCCCTGGCCCCAGACGGCGGGGTCGAACGTGTAGCCGAGCTCACACTCGAACGTCAGCTCGACGTCGGCGGGCGCGGCGGGGAGCCGGAACCATCCTCTGCGAATCCCGTGCTCGGGTGCCGCGGATTCGACGACCATCTCCATCAAGCCGCAGCGCCCGATCAGCGCTCCGTCTTCCTTGCGCAGGACCGCGAGATAGCCGAGCGCGAGCTGCTCATAGCTCGCGAGCGTGGTTTGCAACCACGCCGCCGTCTCTTCGGGCGTGCGCGGCCGGCCCTCGGGATACAGATGCTGCGCGACTTCGGGGAGGGCGTGGATGCGCGTGAAGAACGGTAGGTCGTCCGGCGCGATCCGGCGCAGCACGAGGCGAGGCGACTCCAGCCGGTCGGTGCCGCGGGGCAGCGTCATGACGAAGACGCCCTCATGCCGCCCGCATTGTAGCGCCCTTCGCGGCGTCCACCTTCCGACGTTGCGAGCGCGGGCTCGCAACGTCGGAAGTGCATCCGTCTACCTAGTTGGGGATGTAGGAGTCACATCCTGCGTCGCCGATACCCCCCTGCGTGGTCGCGTCACAGCTGACGCATCTGGGATTGCCGCCCCCGATGGCGCTCAGCGAGCCCGCAAGCTGCGCCGCGCTTCCTCCATTCGAAACGCGGATCGCCTGCGAGGCGCCCTTGCCACCTGCCTGAGACATGCTGAACGACGCTCCCGCGGCGATCGGGAACCGGATGATGTCGCCGTCATGATAGGTGATGCGGACCTCGCCAGCGGAACCCCAGTTGGCGACCGCGAGGTGCCACGTGAAGGCGGAGTTCGCGCCACAGATGGCGCCCGCGTTCGGTCGATTCGCCGGATTGCTTCCGTCGAAGAGCGCAAAATCACTCTGATCCGCGCTCGCCAGTGTCGCGAGAGTGAGGAGGAACGCCACCGCGAGAACCACGCTCATCGTCGTTTTCATCGAGGCTCCTTCACATGGTCGAGATCGTTCATCGTCCTTGGTTGAGTTGCTCTGGCTCGCTTCGCGAAACGCTTAGTAACGAAGAGTCTCGTTATGTATCCTCCTTCAACGCGGGTTCGGCACAGCGATCACGTGCGGAGCAAAAAGGGCGCCACTGATCGGCGAGAGAGGTCATCACGGTAGCCCCTGCGGCATCTCCAGGCGCCGGGAAGTGAGCTCGAACCTCGAGGAGAAGAGATGGCGCTGATGCGCTCCATGGTGGTCGCTGACCGCGGCGAGACGAGCGCTGGACCGCGTGCTCACGGGACGCGGCGGCTGATGAAGGCCGCGCTCGCCGGTGCGCTGGCGCTCGTGTTGCTCGTCCACCGTGGGCGTCCTGGTGAACCCGGCCGCTGATCTTGCCTCGTCGAACGGCAAGGTCTTCCGATCGGTATAATCGGCCACCAGCTTCCTGGGTGCGAGCAGTTTTGACCGGTCGAAAGGGGAGACGTCGATGACGACACGATGGTCGCGACTCACGGCCGTTCTCGTGGTGGGCTTCCTCAGCGGCGCCGTCGCCGTGGGGGCGCTCGCGCAGAGCGCGGGCAAGACCTCCCTCGTCGGCAAGCTCGAAGGACCGGAGGTCGTCACCGACGCCGGGAAGGCCCCGAAGGCCTTCAAGGAGGCGCCGCAGCTGGCGGCGCTGGTCAAGGCCGGCAAGCTGCCGCCGGTGGCCGAGCGCATCGGCCAGGACCCGCTCGTCATCAAGCCACTGAAGGAGATCGGCAAGTATGGCGGCACGTGGCGCGCCGGCTTCACCGGCCCGGCCGATTTCTGGAACGGCTTCCGCTGCTGCTCGGGCCCAGACCACTTGATGTTCTGGGACTACACCGGCGACAAGGCGGTGCCCAACCTCGCCCGCGGCCTCGAGATGCAGGACGGCGGGCGCGCGTGGCTGGTGCGCCTGCGCCGCGGGATGAAGTGGAGCGACGGCAAGCCGTTCACGTCGGACGACTTCGTGTTCTGGTTCGAAGATATTTACCGGAACAAGGACCTCAACCCGACGCCGAGCGCGGCCATGGCCATCAACGGCAAGCAAGGCGTGATCGAGAAGGTCGACACCTACACGGTGCGGTTCAAGTTCCTGGAGCCCTACTACATGTTCCCCGACGTCCTGGCCGGCTCGACCGACCTCGCGGGCCAGTGGGGCGCCTACAAGAGCATGGGCGGCTTCGCGCCCGCGCACTACCTGAAGCAATTCCACCCGAGGTACGTGGGAGAGGCCGAGCTCGACAAGAAGGCGAAGGACGCGAAGTTCGACTCCTGGGTGCGGTTGTTCGTCTACAAGAACGACTGGGCGCTCAATCCCGATCTGCCCGTGCTCTCGGCGTGGAAGACGGCGACGCCGATCAACACGCCGACGTGGACGCTGGAGCGCAACCCCTACAGCGTCTTCGTGGACACCGCGGGCAACCAGCTGCCTTACATTGACAAGGTGGTGCTGACGCTGGCCGAGAACCTGGAAGTCTTGAACCTGCGCGCGATCGCCGGGGAGTACGACTACGCGTCGCGACACGTCGACCTCGGCAAGCTGCCCGTGTTCCTCGAGAACCAGGCCAAGGGTAACTACAAGGTCTATCTCGATCCGGGCGACTACTGCGATCTGATCATCAAGTTCAACCTCAACTACGATGCCGATCCGGAGCTCGGGAAGTGGTTCAACACGGCGGACTTTCGGCGTGCGCTGTCGCTCGGGATCGACCGGGACCAGATCAACGAGACGTTCTGGCTCGGCACCGGCACGCCGGGCTCCGTGGTGCCCGTCGACAGCAACAAATACAACCCGGGACCTCAATACCGGAAGCTCTGGTCGACGCTAGACATCAAGAAGGCCAACGAGATGCTCGACAAGATCGGGCTCGCGAAAAAGGACGCGCAGGGCTACCGCATGCGCGCGGACGGCAAGGGCCGGCTGCGGATCGAGATCATGACGCTCGGCGGCCAGTTCGTGCAGTACACGCAGATCTCGGAAATGATCCGCGAGCAGTGGAAGAAGATCGGCATCGATCTCCAGGTGCAGGAAGTCGAGCGGAGCCTCGCGCTGAAGCGCACGGCGGCCAACGAGCAGCAGCTCGCCGCCTGGAACAACGACGGGAGCGAGCACCTCTTCACGTTCCCGCAGCACGTGTTCCCGTTCGAGCTCGCCGCCGTCGCCACCTCGGGGCCGCACTGGGTGAAGTGGTTCCACTCCGCCGGCGAGCAGGGCAAGGAGCCCGAGCCGCGGATGAAGGAGCTGATGGAGAAGTGGAAGAAGGCCTTCGGCGTGCCGGAGAAGGAACGGATCCAGCTCGGCAAGGACATCTGGAGGATCGCCGCCGAGGAGGTCTACATCATCGGCGTGGTCGGCCAGGGCCCGGCGGCCATGGGCGTGCGCGTCGTCAAGAACAACATGGGCAACATCCCGTCCCGGATGTACAACAGCCCGGACGCCAAGACGCCGGGAATCTCGCGGCCGGCCACCTTCTACTACAAGTAACGGAGCCAGGGGAGGACGCGACGGTGCTCGCGTACGTCGGCCGGCGCGTCCTCCTCGCCGTCTTCACGGTCTGGGCGATCTCCGTCCTGTCGTTCGCGATCATCCAGCTGCCGCCCGGCGACTACGTGACGTCGTACATCGCGCAGATGGCCTCCAGCGGCAGTGTGGTCACCGAGGAAGAGGCGCAGAACCTCCGCATCCAGTACGGTTTGGGCCAGCCGATCTACGTGCAATACCTGAAATGGATGAAGCTCGTCGTCCGCGGCGATTTCGGCCAGTCGATGGAGTGGAAGCGGCCGGTCATCGAGGTGATCGGCGACCGCCTGTGGCTCACCGTGGTGATCTCGGTGGCCGCGCTGATCCTCACGTGGGTGCTCGCGCTGCCCATCGGCATCTATTCCGCCGTGCGCCAGTACTCGCCGGGCGATTACCTGGCGACCTTCGTGGGCTTCATCGGTCTCGCCGTGCCGAACTTCCTGCTCGCGCTGGTCCTGCTCTACCTCGGCTTCGTGCTGTTCAACGCGCACATCGGCGGACTCTTCACGCCGGAGCTGCAGGACGCGCCGTGGAGCGCGGCGCGCGCGTGGGACCTTGCCAAGCACCTGCCCATTCCCGCGCTGATCCTGGGCCTGGCCGGCACCGCGCAGCAGGTCCGGATCATGCGGGCCAATCTGCTCGACGAGCTCCGCAAGCCCTACGTGGTGACCGCGCGCTCCAAGGGGCTTTCCGAGCTCCGCGTCATCCTGAAGTATCCCGTGCGGATGGCGCTCAACCCGTTCGCGAGCACCATCGGCTACACGCTGCCGTACATCGTGTCCGGCAGCATCATCGTGTCGCTCGTCCTCGGCCTGCCCACCGTGGGCCCGCTGCTGCTCAAGGCGCTGATCGCGCAGGACATGTTCCTGGCCGGCACCATCGTGCTGCTGCTCGGCGTGATGACGGTGATCGGCACGCTCCTGTCCGACATCCTCCTCGTGTGGATCGATCCGCGCATCCGGATCGAGGAGACGTAGTGGACGCGCGCATCTTCGTCGCCTCGCAGTGGCAGCTCATGTGGTGGCGGTTCCGCAAGCACAAGGTGGCGCTGGTCAGCGCCGTCGTGGTCATCGGTTTCTACACGATCGTGCTCGGCGCCGACTTCCTGGCCTACGCCGATCCCGACGCGTCGGAAGCCCAGCGCTCGCTGATGCCGCCGCAGCGCGTGCACTTCTTCGACGGCGGGCGCTTCGCTCCCTACGTTCACGGCGTCAAGGGCGTGCGCGATCCGCAGACGTTCAAGCGTGTCTACCGGCCCGATCCGAGCCGGAAGGTGCCGATCCGGTTCTTCGCCGAGGGCGCTCCGTATCACTTCCTCGGCGTGTTTCCGGCCACGCGCCATCTCATCGGCGTCGACGGCGGCGGCGATGCCGCCCAGGCGATCTTCCTGCTCGGCACGGACGTGCAGGGGCGCGACCTGTGGTCACGGCTGATGTACGGCACGCGCATCTCGCTGACCATCGGTCTGTTCGGGGTGACGCTGAGCCTGATCCTCGGCGTGTTCCTCGGCGGACTCTCCGGTTTCTACGGCGGCGTCACCGACACCCTGATCCAGCGCACGATCGAGATCTTGCGATCGATCCCGACGATTCCGTTGTGGATGGGGCTGGCCGCGGCCATGCCGCGTGAGTGGACGATCCTGCAGGTCTACTTCGCGATCACCATCATCATCTCGCTGCTCGGCTGGACGGAGCTGGCGCGGGTGGTGCGCGGACGCTTCCTGGCCATGCGCGAGGAAGACTTCGTGGTATCGGCCCGCCTGGTCGGGTGCACGCGGACGCGCACGATCTTCGTGCACATGGTGCCGTCGTTCATGAGCCACATCATCGCGGCCACCACGCTCGCCCTGCCCGCGATGATCGTCAGCGAGACCGCGCTGAGCTTCCTCGGTCTGGGCTTGCGCCCGCCCGCCATCAGCTGGGGCGTGCTGTTGCAGCAGGCCCAGAACGTTCAGACCGTCGCCATCTCGCCGTGGCTGATGCTGCCCGCCGTCCCCGTGATCGTCGTGGTCATGGCCTTCAACTTCCTGGGTGACGGCCTCCGAGACGCCGCGGACCCCTATGGCCACTGAGCCGCTGCTGTCCGTTCGGAACTTGAAGACCTATTTCGCGCAGGACGAGGGGACGGTGCGGGCCGTCGACGGCGTCAGCTTCGACATGGCACAGGGAGTCACGCTCGGGATTGTCGGCGAGAGCGGGTGCGGGAAGAGCATCACCGCGCGGTCGATTCTCAGGATCGTCGACCGGCCGGGGAAGATTCTCGAGGGGGAGATCCATTTTCGGCGGCCGCCCAAGAACGGGGGCATGCCGCAGACCGTGGACCTGGCCCGGCTCGATCCGAACGGATCGGAGATGCGCGCCATTCGCGGCGCCGAGATCGCGCTGATCTTTCAGGAGCCGATGTCGTCGTTCAGTCCGGTCCACACCATCGGCAACCAGATCATCGAGGCGATCCTCCTGCATCAACCCGTCACCCGGCGCGAGGCGCGGGCCCAGACGATCGAAATCCTGCGCCGGGTCGGGGTGTCCTCGCCGGAAGAGCGCGTGGATCAGCTCTCCAACCAGCTCAGCGGCGGCCTGCGCCAGCGCGCGATGATCGCGATGGCGCTCTCGTGCAAGCCGACGCTGCTGATCGCCGACGAGCCCACCACGGCGCTCGACGTGACCACCCAGACCCAGATCCTGGAGCTGATGCGCCAGCTGCAGCGGGAAGACGGGATGGCGATCATGCTGATCACCCACGACCTGGGCGTGATCGCCGAGATGGCCACCGACGTGGCGGTGATGTATCTCGGGCGCGTGGTCGAGCAGGCGCCCGTCGACGCCATCTTCCACGATCCCAAGCATCCCTACACACGCGCGCTCCTCACGTCCATCCCGCGCATTCGCTCGCGTACGCGGGAGCGCCTGACCCCGATCGCGGGCGCGGTGCCCCATCCGTACGATCGGCCGGCGGGATGCCCGTTCCATCCGCGCTGCGCCAACTTCATGCCGGGGAAGTGCGATCGCGAGGCGCCCGCGCTCCGGCCCGTGGCCGATCATCACGCCGTGAGCTGCTTTCTCTACGAATGAGCACGAACGGATCGCCGCTCCTTCGCGTCTCCGGCCTGCAGAAGCTCTTTCCGATCCGCAAGGGCCTGCTGCGCCGGACGGTCGGACACGTGCGCGCGGTGGACGGCGTCGACTTCCACATCGACGAGGGCGAGACGCTGGGACTCGTGGGCGAGAGCGGCTGCGGCAAGACCACCACCGCGCGCTGCATCCTGCGCGCGATCGAGCCCACGGCCGGCGAGGTCTCGATGCGCCTGGCCGACGGCTCGGTGGTGGACATGGCGACGCTTGGGCCGAAGGCGCTGCGCGGGCTGCGGCGCGAGATGCAGATGATCTTCCAGGACCCGTTCACCTCGCTCAACCCGCGCATGACCCTCCTCGATCTCGTGGGCGAGCCGTTGCTGGTCCACGGGATGCGGAACCGGGGGGAGCGCGAGCATCGCGTGGCCGATCTCCTGCGCCTCGTCGGCCTCAGGCCCGAGTACATGCGGCGCTTCCCCCATGCCTTCAGCGGCGGCGAGCGCCAGCGCATCGGCATCGCGCGCGCGCTCGCGCTGCACCCGCGGCTCGTCGTCGCCGACGAGCCGGTGTCCGCCCTCGACGTCTCCGTGCAGGCGCAAATCCTGAACCTGCTCCTCGATCTGCAGGCCGATCTCCGATTGACCTACCTGTTCGTGGCCCACGACCTCAGCGTCGTCCGCCACATCAGCCACCGCGTGGCCGTGATGTACGTCGGCCGGATGGTCGAGATCGGCGGGACCGACGAGCTCTTCAGCGCCCCCAAGCATCCGTACACCGCCGCGTTGCTCTCCGCGGTGCCCGAGCCCGACCCGCGCACGCGCTCGCGGCGCATCGTGCTGCAGGGTGAGGTCGCCAATCCCGCCGCCCCCCCGAGCGGCTGCTATTTCCATCCGCGCTGCCCCCACGCGATCGAGCGCTGTCGAACCGAGGCGCCCGCGTGGCGCGAGATCTCACGCGGCCGCTTCGTCGCCTGTCATCGCGCGGAAGAGCTCACCCTCGCCGGCGTGGAGTGATCCGACTTCGTCGATCGGACTGAGCGACTCTGCGACGGTAGCAGCGACTGAGCACCAGGCCGAGAACGTGAGCACAGCGCCGAGCAGTATCATCGCGCCGAGGATCGTCGGCCGCGAGGCCGCAATCGTCCACGCGAAGCGCTGCGTGAACGCGGCAAGGACTCAGGTAGCGCGAGCAATGCGTACGCAACGCCGAACAATGCGAGCGCCGCGGCAATCCAGAACGGCGCGGATGTCCAAGCCAGCAAGCATGCCGCCGATTGCGGGGCCTAGCGCCAGGCCTGTCCACAGCGCTGCGTTCAGCATTCCGAATGCTCCAGCACGCTCGTTCGCGGCGTCACGTCGGCGACATACGCCAGCGCAACCGCCTGGGTACCGCATGAAGAGCCGCACAGAACGCGGCCGATCAGCAGCCACAGCACGCTCGGTGCGAGCGCTTGGACGATCAACTCGATGCCGACGCCGAGCAGCGAGAGAGCGCGATGATCGGTCGGCGTCCAAATCGATCGGCGACCATTCCGATCACGGCCGCGGCGAGGAACTGCGGCACGGCCCAGCTCACTTCAAGCAGACTGCTCGGGATTGAACGCGGGCGGCGAGACACGATCGCTGTCGCCGTGTCCGCGGAGATCGACGAGGACGCTGCGGTACTCGCGAACCTCGCGCGCAACCAGCCGCCAGATTCCGCGATGGCTGCTGTTCACGTGTAGGCACAGCCACGTAAGAGGCGAGCGGCCTCTATCGGGGGGAGTGGCCTGAGCCACTGTGGGGCGAGTCTCGGGAAGGCCAAGGGGCGAAACTTCCGAGAAGGGGCGCGTTTCGTCAAGAGGGCCTTTGTCCTGCCTATGCTCCTCGTCAAGATGTAGGGTCTTCGTTCATGGCGCGCGGCGTGACGTCGGCGCCCCCGCAGGACCGACTGTGCCTAGGCTGCGTCACGCTCGTGGGCCGACCCTTTGAATCGACACACGACCTATTGACATAACTCAGAACATGACCTACAGTTCATCCCGTGCGGACAATTCACCTGAACACTCGGGCGAGCCGAGAGTCGGATTGGTGGCGGTCACGCTGTACTCGAATTGGTCGTCGTGGACCGTGAAGAGACCGAGTTGGAAGTTGCGCCGGCTAGGAGATCGAAAATCTTTCACAGCTTCACACCGTTCTGTATCACACACCGGCAAATGACCGCGCCGCACGACGGTATCGATCGAGCTCCAACTTGGCGTCGCGTGTTCCGCTCAGGCGTCCTTTTTAGCATCCTGGGTTTGTTCCAGTTGTCCGCATACTCGCCAGTTGTGGCGCGGCAGGCGTTAATCAATGGAACGCTAGACACCTATGAGGGCTATCTGGCGCTGGGTGTCGATCACGCCGACGCTATAGTCTCAGACGAAACGTTCGAAGATCTAGAAGCCTTGACCAACCTTGCTGTTCTGAAGCTCTCGGGGATCGACGTCACG
>DATHGT010000363.1:0-5135 GCA_035317605.1 Candidatus Acidiferrum sp.
CTTGGGCACGCCGCCCCCGAGAAAGAGCGCGGAGGTCCCGCGCTCCGGGGTCATCGAGCGGTCGATGATGCGGAGCGCGATCTCGTAGTCCTTGAAGAAGTCGACGGCGGGCCCCCGACGCTTGGCCGTGCGATAGCCCTCGGCCAGCGGACCGTCGTGGGCGGCGGGAACGAACAGCGGCACCCCGTGGCGCGCGCAGGTCGCGGCGAGAGAGCCGGCGAGTCCCTTCCCCTCGAGCCAGCGTCCCCACTCGTGCATGAAGCGCACGCCGCTGATGGTGGGTCGTGGCCACGTCGAGGCCAGGTGCGTGAAGAACTCGCCGGTGAAGTCTTCCATGCGGTCGTACTCGTGGGCGCTCACCACGTGGTCGTAGAAACGATAGAACCCCTTCTCCCACAGGGCACGATCGTCGACGTGGTCGGGATCGACACGGTGGAAGCTCACGCCCCGCCCTTCGAGGAGATCTTCGGTGACGTTGGCCGCGGTGGAGACCACGAGGTCGACGTAGCCACGCTCGACGAGCCAGGTCAGGAGCGGCCACAGCCCGGCGCTGGCCATCGAGCCGGCGAGGCCGGCGCAGATCAGGGTGGACCCGTCGATCATGCGCTTGAGCGTCTCGAACGCCTCGCCGAGCTTGCGTCCCTGAAACGCGCCCGCTTGCAACCGTTGGAGGAGCCGGGCCACGGATCCGCCGCCGCCCTCGAGACCCACGACGCGGATCGGCTCACGCACCGGCCCCGGAGACTCTCGCATCGCGCCTCCCGCTTTACACTGGCGTCAGTCGACGCGGAGGAGCATCGCAGATGGGCCGGGTCACCGCACGCCTTTTCGACGCCATGGCCGAGGACTACGACGTCCTCGAGCCCTGGTACGAGCACCTCTACGCCGTGCTCCACGGGATCGTGCTCGAGGCGCTGGCGCCGCGCGACGCGCATCGGCCACGCGCGCTCGACGCCGGCTGCGGCAGCGGCTTTCAAACCGCGCTGCTCGAGCGTCTCGGCTACGAAGCTCACGGCGTCGACGTCGCGCCCCGACTGCTCGCGGTGGCGCAACGCCGCCTCCCCGCGTCGACGTTCGCGCTCGCCAGCGTGGAGGCCCTGCCCTATCGCGACGCGAGCTTCGAGGCCGTCGCCTGCTGCGGCAGCACGCTGAGCTTCGTCGACGATGCCGGCACCGCGCTCGGCGAGCTCGCGCGCGTGCTCGAGCCCGGCGGCCGTCTCCTCCTCGAGGTCGAGCATCGCTGGAGCCTCGATCTCGTGTGGACGCTGGTCAGCGCGCTCGGCGGCGACTGTCTCGGGTACGGGGTGTCACCCCGCGAGGCCTGGCGCGCGCTCGTCCGCCGGCCGCGCGACGGCTGCACGGTGACCTATCCGGCCTACGGCCCCTTGAGACTGTTCACTCGAAGGGAGCTTCGCACGCTGCTGAGGGGCGCGGGCCTCCATCCCGTTCGCTGGTGGGGTATCCATACAGTGACGAATCTGATCCCGTCGACGATCCTGCACGGTGAACGGCTCGGTTCCCGGACTACCACGATCTACCGAAAGCTGTGCCGGCTCGACGCTCGCTGGAGCGCATCGTCGCTGGCCGCCCGTACCGCGAACAGCCTCGTGGTCCTCGCCGAAAAGCGCTGATGCTACAGTACTGCACGATGACGGCCGATATGATCGACACCGTCCGGACGTGGATCGACAACGCCAAGCGGATCGTCGTGCTCACCGGCGCCGGGATCTCGACGGACTCCGGCATCCCGGACTTCCGCGGGCCCCAGGGTCAATGGACCAAGGACCCGCAGGCCGAGAAGATGGCCACGATCCAGCACTACGTCGCCGACCCCGAGGTGCGAAAGCGCTCGTGGCGCGATCGTCTCAACTCGCCCGCGTGGACGGCCGCGCCGAACCCGGGCCACCTGGCCCTGGTCGCCCTCGAGCGGCGCGGCAACCTCGACACCCTGGTCACCCAGAACGTCGACGGCCTCCACCAGATGGCCGGCTCGTCGCCGGAACGCGTCATCGAGATCCACGGCACCATGCGCGTGGTCACGTGCCTGGCCTGCGGCATGCGCGCGCCCATGGAGCGCGCGCTCAACCGCGTGCGCGCCGGCGAGGAAGACCCGCCGTGCCGGACGTGCGGCGGCATCCTCAAATCGGCCACGATCTCGTTCGGCCAGGGCCTCGTGCAGGACGACCTGCTGCGCGCCCAGCGCGCCGCCGAGCGCTGCGATCTCCTGCTCACGGTGGGGACCAAGCTCTCGGTGTATCCGATCGCGGGCGTGGTCCCGATCGCCCGCGAGGCGGGCGCGCGCGTGGTCATCGTCAACGCCGAACCCACGGACATGGATCGCCTCGCCGACGCCGTCCTGCGCGGCCAGATCAGGGACATCCTGCCGAGACTCGTGGGTGCTGCGTCCTGAACGGTCGTGGTACCTTGTGGGCCGGCCTCGGGCCGAGGGAGGGGAACATGGCGTCGAATCTCGAGGAGCGCTTCCAGAACTTGCACGAGATCGTCCAGGCGGCCCGGCTCAAGCTCAAGCAGGGCGACTGGGATTACCTGATGGGCGGGGCCGAGACGGAGACCACGCTCAAGCGTAACCGCCTGGCCCTCGACTCGGTGGCCTTCCGGCCGCGCGTGCTGCGCGACGTCTCCAAGATCGACTGCACGTCGACGTTCCTCGGCCGGACCGTGCGCATCCCGGTGATGCTGGCGCCCATCGGCGGACTCGAGACGTTCGATCCGGGAGGCGGGGCGACCGTCGGCAAAGCGTCGGCCGAATTCGGCGTGCCCCACATGCTGAGCTCCGTCTGCCATCCCGGTCTCGAGGCCACGGCGGCCGCCGCCGACAACTTCCGCATCTTCCAGCTCTACGTGCGCGGCGACGACGCGTTCGTGGACGACCACGTCAAGCGCGCAAAGGACCACGGCTACGCGGCGTTCTGCCTCACCGTCGACACCGCGTCCTACAGCCGGCGTGAGCGCGACATCGCCACGCGCTACGTCAAGCCGTGGCGGCAGCGCGCGACCGGCTTCGCGTTCCAGGCCGGACTCAACTGGGACCACGTGAAGCGCTACAAGGACCTGCACGATCTGCCGCTGGGCCTCAAGGGCATCGCGACGGCCGAGGACGCGGCGCTCGCCGTCGAGCACGGGGTGGAGCTGGTCTACGTCTCCAACCACGGCGGTCGCCAGCTCGATCACGGGCGCGGCTCGCTCGACGTGCTGCCCGAGGTGGTGGCCGCCGTCAACGGCCGCGCGGCTGTCATCATGGACGGCTCCTGCGTGCGCGGCACCGACGTGGTGAAGGCGATGGCGCTGGGCGCCACCATCGTGGGCGTGGGACGGCTCCAGGGACTCGGGCTCGCCGCGGGCGGCCAGGCCGGGCTCGTGCGCACGCTCGAGCTGCTCGAGGAAGAGATCCGGATCTGCCTGGCCCTGCTCGGCGTGAGCCGCATCGGCGCCGTCGACAAGTCGTACCTGCACCCGGCCCCGCCGGTGGTCATGCCGCACGTCAGCAGCGCGTTCCCCTTGATGCACGAAGGGTACTAGGAGACCCGCCCATGCCCGAATCCATTCCCTCGTCGCTGATCATCGACACGTTCAAGGATCTCTTCGCCCAGGAACGCGGCCAAGGGCGGCACGATCCGCTCGGCTGGATCCTGAGCGTCCCCGATACGCACCAGAAGACCGTGCTCGCCGCGCTCGACAAGGAGCGCGCGCTGCGCGTGCTCACCTGCGCCACCGAGGATGAGGCCAACGGCGTGGCCGCCGGGCTCTGGATCGGCGGCGAGCCCGTCATCGTGATGATCCAGCACGCCGGCCTCTACGCGTCGGTCAACACCCTGCGCGGCATCGCCATGGACGGGAAAGTTCCGATCTGCTACATGATCGGCCTGCTCAGCCGCGAGAAGGACAAGGACCTGAAGGACTCGCGCCACTCGATGGTGCGCTTCGCGGAGCCGCTGCTCGACACCTTCGGGGTGCCGCACGCGCGGCTCGAAGGCCCCGACGACGTGAAGCTGATTCCGCAGTACTACCGCCTGAGCCGCGAGCGCCGCGGTCCCACCGCGCTCCTGGTCGGCCTGGAGACGAGCTGATGCCGATGAAGCCCGAGGACGTGCTGCGCGTCATCGCCGCCGCCCGCGGCGAAGCCATCTGCGTGCCGACCATGACCACCTCGCCCGCGTGGCGGGAGATCGCCCCCGACGACCTGTCCATCAACTGCCAGGGATTCATGGGTGGTGCGTCCACCCTCGGCCTCGGGCTGGCCCTGTCGCGGCCGGAGCGGCGGGTGATCGTGTTCGACGGCGACGGCTCGCTGCTCATGCAGCTCGGCTCGCTGGCCACCATCGCGGGAGCCCGGCCGCGCAACTTCGTCCACCTGCTCTTCAAGAACGGCGTCTACCACACCTCGGGCGCGCAGGAGATCCCGGGCGGGCTCACCGTGGACTTCGCGACGATGGCCCGCGGCGCGGGCTATCGCCAGGTCCACACCATCCACGACCTGGAAGACTTCCGCCGCCGCTTCCCGGGATTCCTCCAGTCCGAGGGACCGATCTTCCTGGAGCTGATCACCGGGCTCTCCGAGCAGACCCCGATGACCGTGCGCGGCGCCGGCGTTCCGTTCCCCCAGCAGGTGGAAAAGCTCCACAAGAAGTTCACCGCGGCCCAGGGCTAACGATGGAGTTCGGGCTCTTCACGGAGTTTCAGGCCCCGGCCGGACGGACCGACAGCGCCGCGTTCGACGAATCGATGTCCCAGATGCGGTTGGCCGAAGACCTCGGCTACGACGCGGTGTGGCTGGCCGAGCTGCACTTCCAGAAGGACCGCTCGGTGCTGGCCTCGCCGCTGGTCATCGCCTCCGCGCTGGCCATCGCGACTCACCGGGTGAAGATCGGCATCGCGGTGCAGGTGCTGCCGCTGAGCCACCCGTTGCGTCTGGCCGAAGACGTCGCCACGGTCGATCACCTGTCGAAGGGCCGGCTCGAATTCGGCATCGGGCGCAGCGGGCTCCCCGCGCACTACCAGGGCTTCAACATCCCCTACGTCGAGAGCCGCGATCGGTTTCTCGAGACACTCGAGATCTTGAAGAAGGCGTGGACGCAGGAGCGCTTCTCGCACAAGGGCCGCTACTTCGAGTTCAA
>DATHGT010000364.1:0-68283 GCA_035317605.1 Candidatus Acidiferrum sp.
ATCCGCACGTCGTCGACCCGGCCACGCGCGTCGAGGTGGATCAGCGCCGTCACCGCCTCGATCGCGAAGTCTCCGGCACGGCGCGATAACTCCTCCACCGCCCAGCCAGCCCCGCGCAGGAGCGGAATCTCGACGTCAACCAGCAGCTCGTCGGGCGCGAGCACTGACGTGAGATATCCCGTGAAGAAGTCGCGGGCGGCGACCGTGCGGCGGCCCCCGCGCCCGGCGACGTCGAAGCGCGCGTCGAGCGCCACCATCGCCATCGGAAGCTCCGCCGCCGGATCGGCGTGGGCCAGGCTTCCGCCGAGGGTGCCCAGCGTGCGCACGCGGACGTTACCGATCAGCGCCGCGGCCTCGCGCAGCAGCGGACACGCGCGCGCCAGCTCGGTGGATTCTTCCAGCGTCGCGTGACGGGTCAGCGCGCCGATCCGCAAGCGATCACCGGCCACGCTGACGCGATCGAGCGGCAGCGCGTTGACGTCGACGACCACGCGCGGCCGGGCCAGCCGATAGTTGAGCAGCGGCACCAGGCTCTGGCCTCCGGCCAGCACCTTCGCGTCGTCCCGGCGCTCGGCCAGCACGTCGAGGGTTTCGTCGATACTGGGCGGCGCCATGTACTCGAACGTGTGCATCGGAAAACGCTCTTGCCGTCCGAGCTCAGAGCTGCTGGCGGCGCATGGTGGGATAACGCTGCAGCATGTCGGTCGGGCTCGCGAAGTTCGTGGGAGACTCGGCGGCCGGCGGACGGACCTCCGAGGAGGTCGAAGCTGGAACATTCGTCGTGACGGCCCGAGCGCAGCCCGCGGCGAGCACGGCCAGCGCGATCACCACGCCCAGGCGCCTTCCTGCTTCAAACATCCCACCCTCCGTCGACGGTGATGGACTGGCCGGTCATGTTCTTCGACTCGTCCGACGCGAGGAAGCACACGGTGTCGGCGACGTCCTGGGCCGTGGTGACGCGGCGCAGGGCCATCTCGTCGACGTACTCTTGATACACGCGCTCGGCCGTCCAGCCCGCGCCGCGGACGCGCGCCTTCTCGCGGCAGAGCTTGGCCATCCGCTCGCCGCCGACGATGCCCGGGTGGACGGCGTTGACGTTGACGTTGTAGGGGCCGGCCTCGAGGGCGACCGTCCGCGTGAGCCCGCGGATCGCCCACTTCGACGACGAGTACGCGGCGCGATGCTTGTAGCCGCGCAGGCCCGAGGTGCCGCTGACGTTGACGATCTTGCCGTAACGCTGGGCCAGCATGGTCGGCAGCACGTGCTTGATGGGCAGGAACGTCCCGCGCACGTTGACGGCCAGCACCTCGTCGAAGTCCTCGACCGCGATCTCCGACACCGGCGTCTCGATGGGGCCGGTGATGCCGGCGGCGTTCACGAGAACGTCGATGCGCCCGCCGAACGCGGCGCGTGTCGCATCCGCCAACACTTTCACCTGCGCTTCGACCGTGACGTCGGTCGGCCGAACGAGCGCGCGGCGGCCCAGCGTCTCGATCTCACGAGCCAGCGCGTCGAGCGGCGCGGCGTCGCGCGCGGCGAGAGCCAGGTCCGCGCCCTCGCGCGCCAGCGTGAGACAGATCTCGCGTCCCAGGCCCTTGGCGGCGCCGGTGACGATGGCGATGCGCCCCTGGAGCCTGTTCAATCGACGTATCCCTCGCGCCGGTCGGCCTCGACACGCTCGGTCTCACGCTCCGCCGGCTGGCCGTAACCGCCGCCGCCGCACGTCTCGACGAGCACGAGATCGCCACGCCGTAGCGTGAGCGTTTGCTTGCCCGAGACCTCGCGCTCGCCGTCGGCCGAGCGCAGCGTGACTCGGAACGGCGCACCGTCGCCGCCGCCGGCCAGGCCCCACGGAGGAATCACCCGGCGCTCGAACATGGTGGTCAGCGTGATCTCGTCGCCGAGCACGCGGTACGCACGTATTTGGCCAAGCCCGCCGCGCCGGCGTCCATCTCCGGACGAGCCCGGGCGCAGCGCGTGCTCCTCGACCAGGAACGGATACTCGCCCTCGATCACCTCGGTCGGCGTGTTCATCACGTTGGACATGTGCACGCGCACGGCGGAGTCGCCGTCCATGGCCGCGGTGGCTCCCTCGCCGCCTCCGTGGACCTCGTAGAGGATGGCCCAGCGGCCGTCGTCGCCGCGCGCGCCGAAGATCAGCACCCCTGACGTCGTGGTGCCGCCGGCGGCCACGCGGTCGGGAAGCACGGGCGCCAGCGCCTTGAAGATCGCGTCGACGACCCGCTGCGAGGTCTCGTGGTTCCCGCCGACCACGGGGCGATCGGGATCGGGATCGAGCACCGAGCGCGGCGGCACGATCACCCGCAGCGGGCGATAGCAGCCGTCGTTCGGCGGCACCTCGGGCGCGATCAACGCCTTCATCGCGTAGTAGACGGACGAGCAGGCGATGAAGCGGGTGGTGTTCACCGGCCCCTTCGCCTGCGGATCGGTCCCCGTGAAATCGAACGTCGCCTCGTCGCCCGCGACCGTGACGCGGACCTTGACCCGGATCGGGCGCGCCTCCACGCCGTCGTCGTCGAGCCAGTCCTCGCCTTCCCAGCTTCCGTCGGGCAGCGCGCGGATGGCGGCACGCATCTGCTCCTCGGACTCCCCCTGCAAGCGCTCGAAGCACGCCTGCACGGTGGCGACGCCGTGGGTCGCGAACAGCTCGCCGAGGCGGCGGGCCGCCACGTCGTCGGCCGCGAACTGCGCGAACAGATCGCCCTCGCGCTCGGCGCGCCCGCGCACGTTGGCGAGCACGAACTCGATCTTCTCGCGATCGGGCCCCGCCGCCGAGAAGAGCCGGATGGGCGCGATCCGCAATCCCTCCTGATGCGCCTCGGTGGCCCACGGCACGTAGCTCCCCGGTACGGCCCCGCCGATGTCGGCCCAGTGCGCTAAATTAATAGCGAAGGCCACCAGCTGCCCCTCGGCGAACACCGGCCTTACCGCCTTGACGTCCGGAAGATGATTGCCGCCGACCTCGGGCAGGTTCAGAAACCACACGTCGCCATCGCGCAGATTCTCAGCGGGCACGCGCTTCAGCAGCTCCTTCACCGTGAAGCCCATCACGCCCATGTGGATGGGGATGTCGCGGCCCTGCGCGATGAGCCGCCCCTCGGCGTCGGTCAGCGCCGAGGAGAGATCGCCGGCTTCCTTGAGCAGCGGCGAGCGGGCCGAGCGCATCACGATCACGCTCATCTCCTCGGCGATCGCGTAGAGCGCGTTGCGCACGACCTCGAGCGTGACCGGATGGACGGAGCTCACCGCGACTCCTCCAGGATCAGGTTGCCGAAGCGATCGCCGTGGCAGCGCTGGCCGGGGTAGACGATCGTCGTCGACCACTCGTCCTCGATGAGCGCGGGGCCGTCGACCGAGCGGCCCGCGCCGAACGCCTCGCGCTGGTAGCGCGGCATCGCGGTCTCGCCGGTCTCGCGGAAGAACGCACGCTGCTTGCCCGACGGCGCCAGCGCGCCCGTGGCCTCGACGCCTGGCAGCTCGAGACCGCGATCGACGGCGCGCGCGGTGAGGCGCAGGTTCACGCACTCCACGCTCTCGCCGGTCGCGTAGCCGTAGAGCCGGCGGTGCTGGGTCTCGAACGCCGCGCGCAGGGCCGCGAGGTCGGGATCCCAGGCGATCTCGATCTCGTAGTTCTGCCCGGAATAGCGCAGGTCGACGCTCCGCGCGAGCGCGATGCGATCGCGCGCGACGCCTTCGTCCAGCAGCGGCGTCACGCACCGCGCGTCGAGCTCGCCGAAGGCGTCCTCCGCGCGCTTGCCGTCCCAGGCGTCGAGACGCGCCCGGTGGGTCACGACCGCGTCGTAACGCAGCGGCGAGACCAGGCAGCCCAGCGCCGAGAACGCGCCGGAGTGGGCGGGCACGACCACGCGCGCGATGCCGGCCAGGCGAGCCAGCGCGCCCGCGTGCATCGGCCCCGCGCCCCCGTACGCGATCAGCGTGAAGTCACGCAGGTCGTGGCCGCGCTGCACGGAGACCAGGCGAAGCGCCCGCAACATGTTGGCGTTGGCGATCTCGATCACCCCATGCGCGGCTTCGTGAAGGCCGAGCGACCATCGCTGGGCGAGCGCCGCCATGGCGGCCCGCGCGCGGTCGGGATCGAGATCGATCGCGCCGCCGTACGTCCGCTCGACATTCAGGTAGCCGAGCAGGACGTTGGCGTCGGTCACGGTCGCGGCCTCGCCGCCCAGCCCGTAGCAAGCGGGCCCGGGCGAGGCGCCCGCGCTCTGGGGGCCGACCTTGAGCGCCCCCGCCGCGTCGGCGTGGGCGATGGAGCCCCCGCCGGCCCCGATCGACTCGACCGCGACCATGGGCAGCCGCAGGGGATATTCGCCGAGGCGCCGCTGCGAGCCCGTCTCGGGCAGCCCGTCGGCGATCAGGCAGACGTCGGTCGTGGTGCCGCCCATGTCGAAGGCGAGCGCGCGCGCGATCCCGAGCGTGCGCGCGACGTGGGCGGCGGCGGCCACGCCCGCGGCGGGTCCCGACATGGCCATGGCGAGCGGACGGGCCGCCGCGACGGCCACCGACATCATGCCGCCCGCCGAGTGGAGCAGGTGCAGGCGCGTGTCGGCGTTGCGCGCGGCCAGCGAGTGTTTCAGGTCGTCCAGGTAGTTCGTGGCCAGCGGCATGACCGCGGCGTTGAGCACGGTCGTGCACGCGCGCTCGTATTCGCGGAACTCGGCGTTGATCTCGCTCGAGATCGTCACGTGGCGGAAGTGCTGGCCCAGCGCTTCTCGCAGCGCGCGCTCGTGGGCGGGGTTGCCGTAGGCGTGAAGCAGGCAGACCGCCACGCTCTCGATGCCGTCGCGCGCGAAGCGCTCGACGATCACGGGCACGTCGTCGAGGGAGAGCGGGATGAGCACGGTGCCGTCGACGGCCACGCGCTCGGTGACCTCGGCGCGCCAGCGTCGCGGCACCAGGGGCTCGGGCTTGGCCGGCGCGTCCAGCCGGTAGAGATGCGTCCGATTCTGACGCGCGATCTCGAGCACGTCGCGGAAGCCGCGCGTGGTCACCAGGCCCACCGCGGCGGTCCGGCCTTCGACGATCGCGTTGGTGACGATGGTCGTCCCGTGGGCGAGCGAGGTGGCGACAGGCTCGCCGCCGGTCAGCCGCGCGAGCCCCTGGAGGACGCCGTCGGCCGGGCGCGCGGTGGTCGTCGGCACCTTGCAGCTGGTGAGCGCGCCGCCGGACCAGCCGACCAGGTCCGTGAAGGTCCCGCCGACGTCGACGCCGACCGAGATCGAGGGGCGCGACGGCTTTGCCGGGGCGCCCCGAGCGTTGGGGGTTTGGGGGCCGTTTCGGGGCCCCCAATCAATCGATCGAGCCATGACGGGGGTCATGGTAATCGATTCTCAGCGCCCTTGACGCTCCGGGCGCGCGGGCATAGCTTCGCGACAGCGTTCCTATGAGCGCTGACTATGGCAAGCGGCCGTTCCGGACTCGTGCGGTATGGCGTCGCGGTGGCGGCGGTGGTCGTGGCCACCGTCGTCAAGATCGCGCTCGACCCCCTCCTCGGTCAAGACAACCCGTTCGTGCTCCTCTTCAGCGCCGTCGTGGTCAGCGGCTGGTTCGGAGGGATGGGGCCAGCGGTCACGGCGACGATCGCCTCCGCGCTGGTCGCCGCCTATTATTTCTTGCCGCCGGATTTCTCCCTGCGGATCGATGGGCCCGGCGACCGCCTCCGCCTGTTGACGTTCATCCTGGAGGCGACCCTGATCGGCCTCCTGAGCGCCGCGCTCGAGTCGGCCCGGCAGCGGGCCGAGACGCTCAGGACCTCGCTCGAGGGCGAGGTGGCCGAGCGCACGCGGCAATACGAGAACAGCGAGATCCGCCGCCGCGCCGCCGAGGGGCTGGCCCGCGCCGCGCGAACCCTGACCGAGAGCCTCGACGTCAACGACTTGGCGGCGCGCATCGTGTCGAGTATCCGGGGCATCCTTCACGTTCGCACGGCCGGCTTCCGGATGCTCCGATCCGACGGCACGCTGCTGGCCCTGGGTGCGCCCGGTGGCGCGCCGGGCTACGCCGGGCCCGGCCACGTGGCCCCGTCGGGCCACGGGACGGCGGGCCGGGTGATCGAGACCGGCGTGCCCTACCAGTCCGCCGACGTCCTGGACGACCCGGCGGTCACGCTCGCGCCCGACGTCCGGCAGGTGATCGTCGCCGCCGGAGCGCGCGCGTACCTGAGCGTGCCGCTGCGGGCGCACGGCGTGCTGATCGGCGCGCTCACCGTCGGCGACGTGGCCGGCCGCGTCTTCAGCCACGAGGAGATCGATCTGCTCCAGGCGTTCGCCGATCAGGCGGCCCTGGCCCTCGACAACGCCCAGCTCTTCGAGGGCGCGCAGCGGGCGAACGCCGAGCTGTCGCGCGCGCAGGCGCAGCTCGTCCGCGGCGAGACCCTCCGCGCGGTGGGCGAGCTGGCCGCGGGGGCGGCCCACCACCTCAACAACCTCCTCGCGGTCGTGCTGGGACGGATCCAGATCGCGCTCAGGCGAAATCCCGACCTCGCGCGCAGCCTGGGGCCGGCCGAGCAGGCCGTGCTCGACGGCGCCGATGTGGTCAAGCGCCTGGCCCGCTTCAGCCGCGGCAACCCCGAGCCCGCCATCGTGCCCATCGACCTCAACGAGCTGGTGCAGGACGTGGTCGAGATGACGCGCCCGCGCTGGCAGAACGAGCTGGAGGCGCGCGGGATCCGCGTCGAGACCGTCCTCGAGCTCGGGCCGGTCCCGCTGGCCGCCGCCGATCCCCCGTCGATTCGCGAGGTGCTGGTCAACCTCATCCTCAACGCGGTCGACGCCATGCCGGGCGGGGGCCGGGTGACCCTGCGCACGTGGACCACGGACGCCGGCGTGCATTGCGCCGTGTCCGACAACGGAACCGGCATGTCCGCCGAGGTGCGCCAGCGCGTGTTCGAGCCGTTCTTCACCACCAAGGGCGTCAAGAGCACCGGGCTCGGGCTCAGCGTGAACTACGGGATCATCGAGCGCCACGGCGGCGAGCTGACCGTCGACAGCGAGGAAGGGCGCGGCACGACCATCACCTTTCGATTGCGCATCGCCCAGCGCCCGCCCGGCCTGGTCCCGGCCGGGGTGTCGGAGTCGTCCGCGGTGCCCCTGCGGGTGCTGGTGATCGACGACGACGGGGCCGTGCGCGGCGTGGTCGCCGACCTGCTGGCCGAAGACGGACATCAGGTCGTGCAGGCCGCGGGCGGCCCCGAAGGCCTCTCGTGGCTGGCCAGCGGCCCGCGCGTGGACCTCGTCCTCACCGACCTCGGTATGCTCGGCATGAACGGTTGGGACGTGGCGCGCGCGGTCCGGTCGGCGTATCCGGCCACCGTCGTCGGCGTCATCACCGGCTGGAACGAGGGCCTGGAGCCGAAGTCCGCCGCGCGAGGCCACGTCGATTTCATCGTCAGGAAGCCGGTGACCCTGGAGACGATGCGGGACGTGGTCGCCCAGACTCGCGCGCTGGCCGCGGTGCGCTCGTGAAGAAGCGCGCCTTCGCCGATCAATATGCGGCGCTCTTCGCCCGGCCGTGGCCGGTGTGGGGTGCGGCGGTCCTGGCCGCGGTCACCAACGTGTTCCTGTTCGCCCTCGACCGTCCGTTCACCGCCTCCGACGGCGTACGCAACTGGGGCGACTGGGTGTTCACCGGACTCGGCGTGGTCAAGCGGGCCGACCTCATCGCCCCCTGGCTCTATTCGGGATCGCTGCTCAACGTCGGCGTGGTCGCGGGCGCGCTGATCGGCGCGCTCCTGAGCAGCCAGTTCGCGCTGCGGGTGCCGGCGCGCGGCGAGCTGTTCAAGGGCGCCGTCGGCGGGATCTTGCTGGGCGCGGGGGCGACGCTGGCGTTCGGGTGCAACATCGGCGGGTTCTTCAGCGCGGTGAGCGCGCTCTCGCTCTCCGGCCTCGGAATGATGATCGGCCTGGCCGCGGGCGCCTTCCTGGGCATCCGGTATTTGATGTGGGAGATGGAGCATCGCCCGAGCTGGTCGAGCGGACGCTCTCGGGCGTTCCTCGCGCCCGCGGCGAAAGCGAGCCGCCAGCCGCTGATTGGCGTGGCCCTCGTGGTCGTGCTGCTCGCGCTGCCGTTCCTCTACTCGCAGCAGGGTCACGGCGCGCGCGGGCTGTTCCTGCTCTTCGGCGCGACGTTCGGGATGATCTTCCAGCGCTCGCGGCTGTGCCTCGTCCGCGCGTTTCGTGAGCCGTTCATGACCGGTGACGCCGAGCACACGCGCGCGGTCGCCCTGGCCATCGCCATCGGCATGCTCGGCTTCACGATTCTCAAGTTCACGGACCTCAAGGACAAGGGCGAATGGGTGTTTCCGGCCGCCGGCGCGGGGGCGCTCGCGGGCGGGCTCGTCTTCGGCGTGGGGATGGTGCTGGCCGGGGGCTGCGGGGCCGGCTCGATCTGGCGCATGGGCGAAGGCCAGGTCAAGCTCTGGGCCGCGGTCGTCACCTTCGCGCTGAGCGCCTCGCTCACGCGGCTCGTCCTCTCGCAGACCGGCCTTCAGCAGAAGCTCGGCGTGGCGGTCTTCATGCCGTCGGTCTTCGGTTGGGCGGGCGCGATCGGCGTGGTGATCGCGGTGATGCTCGGTTGGGCCGCGCTGGCGACGTGGAATGAAGCATCGGGCAAGTTCAGCGCGTTCTGAGCGCCGATGGCATAGTAGAGAGCCTCATCTCAGGGCGAGGAGAACGACATGGCAAGTGATCGGATGACGACGCCCCGCGAAGGAGTCACGCGGCGGGCGGTGGTCGGGGGACTCAGTGCGCTGGGCGCCGCGGCTGTCGTCGGGACTCTGGCGATTCCGCGTGAGGCGGCGGCGCAGGCGCTCGGGATGCAGGAGAGCGTCGAGGCGGCGATGAAGCGGGTGTTCGGGGGGCGGCCGATCAAGGACGGGAGCGCGCTGATCAAGCTCGACATTCCGCTGATCGCGGAGAACGGCGCCGTGGTTCCGGTCTCGGTCGAGGTCAACTCTCCGATGACGGCGGTCAACTACGTCAAGCACGTCTACGTGGTCGCCGACAAGAACCGCATCCCGATCGTGACCCGGGTGGCGTTCACGCCCCAGGCCGGTCAGGCCTACATGGGCGCCAACATCCGGCTCGGCGAGACCGGCGACGTCCGCGCGATCGTGGAGCAGAGCGACGGCACCCTGCTCCAGACCAAGCGCGAAGTGAAAGTCACCGTCGGCGGCTGCGGAGGCTGACCATGTCAGACATCGGGAAAGTCAGGATCCGGGTGCCGTCGAGCATCAAGACGGGCGACGTCGTGAAGGTGCGGGCGCTGGTGATCCATCCCATGGAGCGGATCGAGCGCGACGCCCAGGGCAAGATCATCGACAGGAAGTACAACTTCATCGACAAGGTCACGGTGACGTACCTCGGCAAGCCGGTGCTGTCCTTCGACACCACGCAGAGCATCAGCGAGAACCCGTTCTTCTCCTTCGCCTTCAAGGCGACCGACCCCGGGACGCTCAAGATCGTCTTCTCCGACACCTCGGGTGGGAAGTACGAGGGCACCGCGGACATCAAGTTCTCCTGATGCGGCCCGCGACCCTTGTCCGGTGGGTGGCCGCGCTGGGACTCGCCGCGGGCTGCGCCCTCGTCGCGAATGACAAGCCGCCGGATTACTCGTCGGTGCCGGCGTGGGCCACGCGCGCGATTCCCGAGGCGCGCGGCGACTTCGGCACCGTGGTCAACGGCAAGCGGGAGGCGCTCCGCTACGCCGGCTGGAGCAAGCAGGACTTCCAGCGGTTCCGGACGTACACCTACACCGACACCCGCGCGGACGTCCCCGTCAAGCTGACGATCATGCCGATCGGGATGAAGGGCGACGCGCGGAAGGGACGGGCGCTGTTCCTGTCGCGGGCGAAAGGCCCCTGCACCGGCTGCCATCTCATTCCCGGCGACGACGTGTGGCCGGCCGGCAACGTGGGACCCGATCTCTCGACCATCGGCGACCGCAAGCTCGCCAACGAGTATCTCTACCAGCAGATCTTCGATCCTCGCGTGGTCTTCCCGCAGACGTCGATGCCGCCCTGGGGCACCACCGGGGTCTTCACCCCCGAGGAAATCGTCCATCTCGTGGCCTTCATGCAGACGCTCAAGGGTCCGGCGCCGGCGGAGAAGGATCCCGACCGCAATCCCGTGACCAGGAACAGGCCCGTCGGTTTCGGAGACAACCTCGATCCCACCAACAACCCCGCGATCCTGCTCGCCGAGGCCGCGGAGGCACGGTGGCGGGAGAAGGGGCCCGCGGAGAAGGCGTGCGCGGACTGCCATGCCGGCTCGCCCGCGACCGCGATGAAGGGCGTGGCCACGCGCTATCCGAAGTTCGTGGCCAAGTACGGCCGGGTGATGAGCATCGAGGATTTCCTGACCGTGCACGGCCCCGAGACGACGGGCGCGCCGTACGCGGCCGAGAGCGACGACAACCTCACCATGACCGTGCTGGTGAAGATGGCGTCGAACGGGTTGCCGGTCGCCGTCGACACCGGCAGCCGCGAGGCGCGGGCGGCGCTCGCGCGCGGCCAGGCCACGTTCCATCGCCGCGTGGGCGAGCGCAACCATGCCTGCGCCGACTGCCACACGCCGGAGAAGGGCGCCAACAAGTTCCTGGGGGGCCGCTATCTCGCCGACGTCACCACCGGGCTGACCCGGCACTTTCCGACCTGGCGCACGAGCCAGAACCAGGTCTGGGACATGCGCAAGCGCATGCAATGGTGCATGACCCCGCTCGGGATGAACATGCTCCCGGCCGACGCGGTCGAGTACGCCGAGCTGGAGCTGTATCTCACGTCGTTCGACAAGGGCAAGCCGCTGAGCGTCCCCGGCATTCGACACTAGTGGAGCTCGGGGAATTGGTTGACCGTCTCACGGTGGGGGTCGGCTGGCCTGGGTCCTCAAAAAGAGGAGCTGCGCTCCTCTTTTCTGCGAAATCGGCGCTCGACCCCCACCGTGAGACGGTCAACCAATTCCCCGAGAATCATTAGGGCGGTGGCAGCGGCATGGAGGTCACGCGGCGCGATCTGCTGAAGCTGCTGGCGGTGGGCGCGACGGCGGGACTCATGCCGCGGCAGGTCGAGGCGGATCCGTCGGCGGCGGATCGGCTGCTGGAGTTCCCGCCGCTCGGCAATCTCACCCTGCTCCACCTCACCGACTCTCACGCGACGCTACTGCCCGTATTTTTCCGCGAGCCCGACACGCTGATCGGCGTGGGCGAGGAGCGGGGCAAGCCGCCCTATCTCACCGGGAGGGATTTCCTGCGCGCCTATCGCATCGCGCCGCGCACGGCCGAGGCCTACGCGCTCAGCGCCGTCGACTTCGCGACGCTGGCCGCGCGTTACGGGCGGATGGGCGGCTACGCGCACCTCGCCACGCTGGTCAAGCGCGTTCGGGCCGAGCGCTCCGGCCGGACGATTTTGCTCGACGGCGGCGACGCGCTCCAGGGCTCCGCGACGTCGCTGTGGAGCCGCGGCGAGGACATGCTTCGGGCCGAGAATCAGCTCGGCGTGGAAGTCTTCACCGCCCACTGGGAGTTCATGTACGGCATCGACCGTGTGCGAGAGCTGTTCGGCGACCGCGAACGCGCGGGCCGCTTCCACGGGGAATTCCTCGCCCAGAACGTGACCGAGGCGGGATGGGACGAGCCGGTGTTCCGGCCTTACACGATCCGCGAGGCCGGCGGCGTGCGCGTGGGCGTGATCGGCCAGGCGTTTCCGTACACGCCGATCGCGCATCCGCGGCGCTTCGTCCCCGACCTGAGCTTCGGCATCCACGACGAGCGCATCCAGACGCTCGTCGACGAGCTGCGCGCCAAGCCTGTCGACGTCGTGGTGCTGTTGAGCCACAACGGGGTGGCGGTGGACGTGAAGCTCGCCTCGCGCGTCTCAGGGCTCGACGTGATTCTCGGCGGCCACACCCACGACGGGCTGCCCGAGCCTCTCCGCGTCGGCCGGACCCTGATCGTGAACTCGGGCTCGCACGGCAAGTTTCTGAGCCGTCTCGACCTGGACGTGCGCAACGGGCGGATCGTCGGCCATCGCTATCGCCTGCTGCCGGTCCTGTCGCGCGCGATTCCGGCCGACGCGGAGATGGCGCGTCTCATCCAGGAGCTGCGCGCGCCGCACGAGGCCGCGCTCGGCGAGCGCCTGGCCGTCTCGGACTCGCTGCTCTACCGGCGCGGCAACTTCAACGGCCCCTTCGACGAGGTGATCCTCGATGCGCTGCTCGAGCGCGCCGACGCCCAGGTGGCGTTCTCGCCGGGCTTCCGCTGGGGCGTGTCGATCCTCCCGGGGCAATCGATCACGCTCGAGGACGTCTACAGCCACACCGCGCTCACCTATGCGAACACCTGGGTGCGCGAAATGACCGGAGCCGAGATCCTGGCTCTCATGGAAGACGTCGCCGACAACCTGTTCCACCCTGACCCGTACTACCGCCAGGGCGGCGACATGGTCCGCGTGGGCGGCCTCACCTACACGATCGCGCCTGGCAAGCCGGTGGGCCGGCGTATCAGCGACGTCCGCGTTGGGACGCGCCCGCTCGAGCCCGCGCGCTCCTACAAGGCGACGGGTTGGGCATCACTGGGCGAGACCAGCGGCCCCCCGGCCTGGGACGTCGTCGCCGACTACCTCCGCTCGCAGAAGCGCATCAAGCTCTCGCCGCGCCGACGCGTCCGCGTAATCCAATGATTCTCGGGGAATTGGTTGACCGTCTCACGTCGGGGGTCGAGCGCCGATTTCGCAGAAAAGAGGAGCGCAGCTCCTCTTTTCGAGGACCCAGGCCAGCCGACCCCCGACGTGAGACGGTCAACCAATTCCCCGAGCTCCATTAGCGCTCAGCCGCCGGCCATCGCGCCGACGACGAGCAGTGGCTCCTTGCCCGTCGCCACGTCGTCGGGGAGCGGAGAGTCGGGGGATTCGTGGGAAAGATCCTGCTCGCAGGCGAAGAGTCTGAGGAACGCGCGGCGTTGGTGAGTCCGCTGGTCGCGGATGGTCCCGCTCAACATCGGATAGCGCGCCTCGAGGGCGTCGAGGACCGCGCGCTGGGTGACCGGCCCGGACACGTCGAGCTTCACTTCACCGTTGACGCGGGCGAGCGTCCTCAGGTGGGCCGGCAACACCACGCGGATCATGGCAGCGTCTGGGCCTCGACGGAAACCACGGCCGGGAGATGCTCGACGATGGGCGCCCAGCTGTCGCCGGCGTCGGCCGAGGCGTAGACCTGGCCGCCTGAGGTGCCGAAGTAGACGCCGCACGGATCGAGCGCGTCGACGGACATCGCGTCGCGCAGCACGTTCAGGTAGCAATGGTTCTGCGGGAGCCCGCGGGTGAGCGCTTCCCACTCGTTGCCGCCGGTGCGGCTGCGGTAGACGCGCAGCTTGCCGTCGGGCGGATAGTGCTCGGAGTCGCTCTTGATCGGCACCACGTAGATGGTCTCGGGCTCGTGGGCGTGCACGTCGATGGGGAATCCGAAGTCGCTCGGCAGATTGCCGCTGACCTCGCGCCACGACTCGCCGGCGTCGTCGCTGCGCATGACGTCCCAGTGCTTCTGCATGAACAACACGTCCGGTCGGGAGCGGTGCATCGCGATGCGGTGCACGCAGTGGCCGACCTCGGCCGTGGGATTGGGAATCTGCTCGGACCGAAGCCCGCGGTTGATGGGCCGCCACGTCTTGCCGCTGTCGTCGCTGCGGAACGCGCCCGCCGCCGAGATCGCGATGAAGATCCGCTCGGGATGGCTCGGATCGAGCAGGATCGTGTGCAGGCACATGCCTCCCGCACCGGGCTGCCACAGGGACGCCGATCCGTGAGTGCGGAGCCCCGGCAGCTCCTGCCACGTCTGGGCGCCGTCGGTCGAGCGGAACAACGCGGCGTCCTCGACGCCGGCGTAGACCGTATCCGGATCGGTCAGCGACGGCTCGAGATGCCACACGCGCGCGAACTCCCAGGGGTGCGGGGTGCCGTCGTACCACAGGTGCGTTCCGGTGGCGCCCTCGTAGGCGAACTTGTTCCCCGCCGCCTCCCACGTCTTGCCGCCGTCGTTCGAGCGCTGGATGATCTGCCCGAACCAGCTGCTGGACTGCGACGCGTACAGCCGATTCGGGTCGGCGGGCGAGGCCTTGAGGTGATACATCTCCCAACCGCCGAAGTGCGGGCCGCTCACGTCCCAGCGCTTGCGGGTGCCGTCGGACGTGAGAACGAACGCGCCCTTGCGCGTGCCGACGAGGATCCGTACTCCGCTCATTGCTGACTCCTCCCTGAGCTCAGGTTACTCTCGGCCGCCAGGTCAGCCGGCGACGCCAGGCGCGAGCACCGCCGGGCCGGCCACGCGCCGGGGAGGACGGAAGGTGAGCGCGATGGCCACCGCGCCCAGACCGATGCCGAACGAGGCGACGAACAGCCAGCCGTAGCCGCCGAGCGCGTCGTAGAGCCATCCCCCCGCGACGGGGCCGAGCGCCATACCCAGCGTGGCGACCGTCGAGACCGCACCGAAGACCGAGCCCATGATCCGCTCGCCGAAATACTCGCGCACCACGACCGCGTAGAGCGGCATCACGCCGCCATAGGCGAAGCCGAACACCGCCGCCACCGCGTAGAAGCCCCCGAGCTGGCTGGTGACGAGATAGAGGCTGATGGCGACGGCCTGTAGCGCGAGACCGGCCACCAGCGTCTGCTTGGCCCCCACGCGATCGGCCACGAGGCCGCACACGATCTTGCCGGCGAACGACGCCGCGCCGGCCACGCTGAGCACGGTGGCCGCGGCCATCGCGGCCACGCCGTGATCGATGGCATTGGCGACCATGTGGAAGATGGGCCCGGAGTGCGCGGCGCAACACGCGAAGTGGGTGAGCGCGATGGCCGCGAACTGCGGCGTGCGCAGGGCCTGCGCCACGGACAAGCCGGCCGCGCCCGCGGTGTCCGCGGCGGATCCGCTCCCGAGGGCGCGCGGGGGCGGGTTGCGAACCAGAAACGCCAAAGGAACGATCACCAGCCAGACGAGGTCGCCGATCAGCAGCATGGCGGTCCGCCAGTCGTAGGCGCTGATGAGAAAGCGCGAGAGCGGCGCCATGAACGCCGAGCCGAAGCTCAGCCCGGCGGAGACGAGGGCGACCGCGAGCGTTCGATTGCGGGAAAACCACCGTGTCGTCGTCGCGGTGATGGGCGCGTACAGGCTGCCCGCGGCCAGGCCGACGAGCACGCCGAACAGGATCTGGAACCATCCGAGCGTGGACGCCCGGCTCGCGGTCACGAGACCTGTCCCGAGCAGGAGACCGCCCGCGAGGACGACCACGCGCGTACCGAATCGGTCGGAGAGCATGCCCCACACGAAGGCGCCCGCGCTCATCGACAGGAAGTTGAGCAGCGCCGCGGTCGCGATGCCGGTCCGCGACCAGCCCATGGCCTCGGACATCGGCTGCAGGAAGACGCTCAGCGACATCATCGAGCCAAACCCGACGCACGTCACCGCGATGCCGACGGCCACCACGACCCAGCCGTAGAAGATGGTCATCGCGCGGCCTTCGAGGGAATCGGCGCCAGCCGCCAGCGACCGTACGCGATGAAGGCCGCGAGCAGCCCGATGACCAGCGAGAGCACCGCCGCGCCGGGCATGCCGCCGACCAGGGTGACCGCGATCGCTCCGATCATGATGAGCACGAGCCCGAGGGCGGCCAGCGGGGTCAGCCAGGGCTGGATCCGCAAGAGGCCGGGCAGAATCAAGCCGAGCGCGCCGAGCACCTCGCACACGCCGATGAATCGCGTGAACCAGCCGGGCAGCGCGACCGGACCCGTCAGCTTGTCGAGCGGCAGGATCAGCTTCATGCCGCCGGCGAAGAGAAACAACAGCGCCAGCAACACCTGAACGATCCACAGCGCGATGTGCATGAACGTCCCTCTCCTCTCGACGGCCGAGCCTCGACGCCGAGGTGTTCGATTATCGCGCGTCGATCAACCGGCGGTGGAGAGGGAACCTGCGGGACTGGTCATCCGAGCGGACGTACCTCGATCTGACCACCGCGCACGCGAACCTCGAAGCACGTTTGCGGGAACGTGGACGGACCTTCGAGCACGCGGCCGTCCTCGAGCGCGAACAACGATCCGTGCCAGGGACAACGGATCGCGTCACCTTCCACGCTTCCCTCGGTCAGCGGGCCGCCGAGATGGGCGCAGCTCTCCGCGAGCCCGTGGATCCGGTCACCGCGGCGGACGAGCACGATCGGAACGCTACGGGCCTCGACCCGACGCGGCGCGCCTTGCTGGAGTTCGGTCTCGGCGAGGACGGCGACGAAATCCGTCCACTCCGGGCGCGGCGCGTGATCGACGCCAATGCGCTTCTTGTAGACGAGTGTGCCGCCGAAGTAGGCGGCGCCCGTCGCGACGAGCAGCCCGACCGCGGAGACCGCGCGCCCGGCGTCGCGGGAGCCGGATCGACGGAGGACGAACGACGTCACGTAGAGCGCCAGCGCGGCCGTGTTGAGCATCGCGTGGCCGAGCCCGACCCGACGATCGCCGCCCGTCGTGTGATGCCAGTCGGTGAGACCGGTCACGGCCGCCCCGACCGCTCCGGCGATGCCGACCCCGATCGCCGCGTCGGCCGCGCGCGCCATGCCCTTGTCCCTGTCGCCCGCGGCGTCGAGGACCAGCGCGGTCGTCCACGCGCCGAGCGGGATGTCGGTGAGGGCGGGATGCAGAGGGTGGCCGAGCCATGTGCCGTGCAGGAAATCGCGCACGCGGCGACCGGCGTTGCCCCCGGCCTGGAACGCCGCCGCGACCGCCGACTGGAGCCGATCGCCGACCACGTCGAGCCAGTCCTGTCGCTCGATCGCCTCGACCGCGGCTTCACCGATCTGACGGATGTGCTTCGCGGGGATCATCGTTGCTCTCCTGGGCCGATCGGTCTGGCCATCGTCCAGGAGTGCAACACGGATACCGCCGACTACGACGCTCGGACCGACCTCTTCAGCGTCGCTCGTCGTCCATGCACGCGGCCCAGCGCTGATAGAAGCCGCGCTGGTTTTGCTCGGCGATCCTGTCCGTCAACACGCCGGGGCTGTCGTAGGTGCCGTACTCCTGGCCGAGGCCCATCTGGTAGTTGTAGGGATAGCGACGCGCGATCACACCCTTGCTGGCCATGGTGGCGTAGTTCCAGTTCTCCATGTCGTCCTGCTCGGTCATCCCCGCGGGGCCGGAGTAACGCAGGAAATAGCGGCGCAAAACGTCTTTCACTTCAGCGGGGGCGTCGGCGTCGACCAGGAACCAGCGCCAGGCTTCGGTCTTGAGCGCGCCGCGCGGATGCCAGACGGCGATCGAGCGCGGCTGCCGGGCCAGGTACGCCATGTTCGGGAACACGTTGCCGACGAGGCCGAGCAGCCGCGCGCCCTTCCCCAGGCGTCGCTTTCGCTCCTCGTCGCAATATCTGAAGTACTCCTCGACGATCGGCGTGTTCTGGTAGCTCGACGTGTACGGCACGTCCTCGAGCTGGAGAAACGACGTCGCGCCGTGGCCCAGCTCGGGAAACGACGCGCCCAGCCGCTGGGCCGTCGCGCGCTCCGCGGTGTCACGGCGCTGACTGCCGCTGGGTCCGATCCCCACAAGGTCCACCGAGCGGTGGCTGATGTTGTGGTACGCGTCGCCCGCGAAGTTCTCGGCGGCGAACTTCCAGTTGCTGGGCATGATCCACTTCTGGACGCCGCCGAGCACCTCGGAGCCGCCCTCGCGCCCGTCGCGGGCGTCGAGCACGGTGTCGAGGTAGGTCTTCATGCCGCCGAGCGAGTCCAGGAACGATGGGGCCGAGGCGTCCCAGTTGGCCCAGATCGTCCCCTTGTAGTTCACCCACTGCGGCACCTCGACCAGTCCCCATTCCGTCTTGTCGAGCCCTTCCTTGTAGGATTCCTTGAACAGCGGCACGCCGACCAGGCGCCCGTCGGTGGCGTAGCTCCAGCCGTGGTAGGGACAGGTGAAGACCACGGTGTTGCCCTCGTCGTACCGGCAGACCTTCATCCCGCGGTGACGGCAGGTGTTGAGGAACACGTGGACCTGCTGCCGCTGATCCCGCGTGAGGATGACCGACTCCTCGCCCATGCAGGAGACGAAGTAATCGCCGGGGCGTGGGATCTGGCTCTCGTGGCCGACGAAGAGCCACGAGCGCGCGAAGATCCGCTCTTGCTCCTGGGCGTAGATCTCCTCGTTGACGAACAGCTCCCGGCTGACGACTCCGCGCTTCATGTCGACCAGCGTGCTCGCGTCCCATCTGCCGTTCGTGGCCATCGTCATGGTCCTCCGCGTCATTTCGAGGGGTGCCACGGCTTTGCCGGAGCGCTCCGAGCGTCCGGGGGGCTTGGGGGACCCGTGGCTAGGCTCCCCATCCCATCAAAAGAAAATGCTGACGTTCTTCGCCAGCAGCACGTTTTGTCGAGGATGATCGTGCGGCGGGCGATCTTCCACGCGCCGGCCGACGCGGGTGCACTCCTGCCAGTTGTCCATGTCGTCCTGCTCGAACGTGCCCGACGGGCTGAACCCGCGGACCCCGGCCAGCCGCGTCACTTCCTTGACCTCGGTAGTACGCCTCCTTGTGATAGGGCACGCCGACCAGCCGGCCGTCGTTGCGATAGGTCCACCCGTGGTAGCTGCACGTGAAGCTGGCGGCGTTGCCGACGTCCGCGCGGCACAGCCGGTTGCCGCGATGACGGCAGACGTTGAGAAAGGCGCGAACCTTTCCCGCGGTGTCCCGCTTTCGTGACACAGGAACAGCCAGCAGCGCGCGAAGATCCGTTCCAGCTCCCCCTCGTAGATCTGGGGCTCGACGAAGATCCGCCGACTCACCAGACCCTGCTCGCTGTCCACGAGGCTCTCGATATAAATCGTCATGATCACCTCGTCAGGCGTGAACGGCGGAGGCCGGCTCCGGCGTCCACGACGATGATCTCGCCCGTGATCGCTCTCGCGCTCGTGCGCGAGGCCAGCAGGACGTAGGCGCCGGTCAGATCGCTGGGCTGCAGGAGCAGCTCCAGCGGATTGCCCGCGCGCAGCCGCTCTTCGACGTCGGGAGCGCTCCAGTGGGTGCGCTGATCCTGGCCGAGGGCGGCGAGCCCACGCAGATCCGTGATCGTCCCGCCCGGCGCCACGCCGTTGACACGAACGCGCGGCCCCAGTTCCACCGCAAGCTGCCGGATCAAGCCGACCACGGCATGCTTCGACGCCGTGTAGATGGCGCCGCCTCCGCCGGAGTTGAAGCCGGCCACCGACGCCGTGAAGATGACGCAGCCTTCCGCCTTCGCCAGCTCGGGCAACGCGGCCTTGGCGCCGAGCAGGTAACCCTTGACGTTGACCGCGAACATCTCGTCGAAGGCCTCGGCCAGTCGCTCCTCCGGGAAGTCGGCGAAGGACCGGAAGTTGTCGAACACTCCGGCGTTGCCGACGAAGACATCCAGACGACCGAAGGCCCGGACGGTCTCGGCGACGGCGCGGGCGTTGTCTTCTCGCCGCGTCACGTCGCCCGAAACCGCCACCACCGCGTCGCCGAAATCGGCCCGGAGCTGGGCCGCCCGTTCGGGCACCCGATCCAGCACTCCGACGCGGGCGCCCTCTTCGATGAACCTCGTCACGATGGCCCGGCCGATGCCCGACCCGCCACCGGTGACCAGCGCCACGTTGCCGTCGAGCCAACCCATCGTTCAGGACCTCACCCACCGACATTCGGGCCAGTGACCGTGCGCTCCCTCGTCCGGACAGGTGCAGCGACCGTCCGCGCGCTTTCGATATCCGAGCGATTCGAGAAGGCCGAAGAACCCATGGTCGAAGGAGTCGCCGGCGTCGATCGAATCGACGCCGCACTGAAAGGCTTGCCGCAGCTCCTCGCGAGTCGGGGTCGACGCGTCCATGGGCTCCGTGCACGCGACGGCGCTAGGGCGCCCCGCTGATCTCCACGACGTCCTGGGCGAAGATCATCTCCTCGGTCCCCACCCGCGAGGCGTCGGGTGGCGAGGAGAGATACCGCGCGAACACCCAGATGCCGTCCTTCGGGTTCGTCACCACCTCCACGGTGGAGCCGTCGGCCAGCACCACTCGCGTCCCCGGCTCCAGCAGTCGCACGTTGATCATGTCATGAAGGCCTCGAACCCCAGGGCCTGCTCGTCGCGATCGCCATGGCTACCCTCGGCGTCAGAAGAAAAAAGTCAGGTTCTTGGTCAGCAGCACGTTCTGATCGAGGATGATCTTCCTCCGGCTGATCTTCCAGCCTCCATCGACCCGACGGAGCGTGTCTTCGCGCTTGCCGACGAGAATGTCGGTCTCGGTTTCCACCCGGTTGCGATAGACGAGAAAGCGGCTCTTGACGGTGACGTGCGCGGGATCCAGCGTCGACGGCTCCGCGCTCAGGAGCTGGACGTTCGAGACCATGTGACAGAGACGGGACAGCGGCTCCTCGGCCCAGTGCACGCCGGTCAGGATCTGCTGCACGCGCCGGGTGAGCGTGTCCTTGCCCTCGTCGAACCAGTTGACGTCCTGGCCCTCGCGGGTGAACTCGCGCTCGAGCTCGCCGAGCTTGACGTTGCGGCGGATCGGCATCCAGTAGCGGACGTCGTCGGCCAGCAGGTCCAGCCAGGCCTCGTAGCGCCGCTCGTCGAGCACCTCCGCCTCGTGATAGAGGAAGTTCGCCACGTCCCGCTCGAGGAGCAGCTGCGCCATCGCTTCACGCTGGTCGGCCATCGTCGCTATCCTCGCCTCGGATCCTTGTCCTCGTAACGGGGTGCGTCGCCGCCGCCCGACGCGCGCAGCTCCACGCCGGCCATCGCTTCCAGGATCCTGGCGACGACGGGGAAGCCGAGCTGTCCCCAGCCCTGAGCCTGGGCGCGTTGGTACACGTCGTCGGCGATCACGCCCATGTGCGCGGGGGCGCCGACGTCGCGGGCGAGCTGACAGGCCAGGTGCACGTCCTTGGCGACGATGTCGAGCGTCCCGCCCGCCCTGAACGTTCCATCGAGGACCGATCGCGGGATGTTGTCGAAGGTCCGGCTCGCCCCCGCGCTGACGGGGACGATCTGGGCCAGCACACCGAGGTCGATGCCGGCCCGGGCGCCGATCAACAGGCCCTCGAGCGAGGTGATGAAATTCGCGTAGCCGAGGTACTGCGTGACCAGCTTGGCGACGCAGCCGGCGCCGGTCTCTCCCACGTGGAAGATGTTCCGGCCCATGCACTCGAGCAGCGGACGGTACGTGTTGAAGGTCGCGGCGTCGCCGCCGACCATGATCGTCATGGCCGGCGGCCGGCCACTCACGGGCGCGTCCAGCATCGCGACCCCGCGCGCCCGGCACGCCTCGGCGATCCGACGAACGACGTTGGGCGCGTTGGTGGTCAGATCGACGTAACCGCCGCCGGGCCCGAGGCCGGCGAGGATCCCGCGGGAGGGATCCAGCACCGCATGCTCGACTTCGGCGGGACCGGGGAGCGACGTGAACACGACCTCGCTGCCTTCGGCGGCGGCGCGCGGGCTCTCCGCCCAGCGCGCGCCCAGATCGCACAGATTCGTCGTGGCCTCACGCCGGAGGTCGTGGACTGCCGCCTGGTGGCCAGCCTCCAGGAGACAGCGGACCATCGGATTGCCCATCGTGCCGGTGCCGACGAACCCGATCTTCATGAGTTCGCTCTCAGTGCATCACGGTGCCGCCGTCGACGTTCCACGCTTGCCCGGTGATGTGGTCGCTCTGCTCGGAGGCGAGAAACAGCGCGAGCCGCGCGATGTCGTCGGGGCGCGCGATGCGGCCGGAGGGCGGAAGGGTGAGGACCGGAGCGTTGGGATCGCGCTCGGTCAGCGCGCGCTCGCGCCGGGAGGTCGATTCGCGCCGGCTCGTGTCCACGCTGCCGGGGCAGATCGCGTTCACCGTGATGCCGTGTCCCCCAAGCTCCTGGGCCATGGCCTGCGTGAGACCGATCACCCCGAACTTCGAGGCCGTGTACGCCCCGCGGCGGGACGTGCCGCGCTTGCCCGACACCGACGCCATGTTGATGATCCGCCCGCCCCCGCGCGACAGCATGTGCGGGATGACGGCGCGGCTCACCAGGAACGTGCCCTTGAGGTTGACGTCGATGACGAGGTCCCAGGCCTCCTCCGGCACTTCCCAGAGAAGACGACGGTCGGCCCCGTGGGGGGCGGCGGCGTTGTTGACGAGCACGTCGATGCGGCCGAAGCCCGCGAGCGCCTCCTTGATGAAGCGCTCCGCGTCGGCGGCGCGGCTCACGTCGCCGACCAGCGTGAGGACGCGACGCCCCAGCGCCTCGATCTCGCCGGCCAGGCTCTCGAGGCCCTTCCAGGCCAGCCGGATCTCCTCGAGCCCTTCTTCGTTTTCGTTTCGGGTCCCGCCGGGCGCCACGTCCGTCACCACGAGGTCGGCTCCCGATCGCGCGAACGCCATCGAGATCGCGCGCCCCATCCCACGCGCCCGCGCACATCCAGTGACCAGCACGACCTTGCCGTCGAATTCGCTCACCGGAGGCCCCTCCCTCGCGCGAACGACTTGCGTGGGCTGCATTGTACCGGAGGGCGTGCGATCCTACCCCGGCGTCGCCGGAGCCTCGGGCGGCGCAACACATCGTGAAGGGGGATCGCGTGGGCGACAAGGTCGATCAGCATTGTCTCGACACCCTGCTCCTGAAGGCGCGCACTCAGAACGGCTGGCTCGACCGGCCGGTCACCGACGAGCAGCTCCGCCAGATCTACGGCGTCATGAAGCACGGTCCCACGAGCGCCAACACGTGCCCGGCGCGCATCTTGTTCTTGCGCACCCCGGAAGCCAAAGCGCGTCTGCTCCCGGCCCTGTCCCCCGGCAACGTCGACAAGACGAAGGCCGCGCCGGTCACCGCGATCATCGGCTACGACACGCGCTTCTTCGAGTTCATGCCCACCAAGCTCTTCGCCCACCGCCCGGAGATGGCCGACAACTACGCCAAGAACCCGGCGCTCGCCGAGATCACGGCGTTCCGCAACGGCACGCTGCAGGGTGCGTATTTCATGCTCGCCGCGCGCGCCATCGGCCTCGACGTCGGCGGCATGTCGGGCTTCGACAATGCCAAGGTCGATCGCGAGTTCTTCCCCGACGGTCGCGTGAAGTCGAACTTCCTCTGCAACCTCGGCTATGGGGACGCGACGAAGGTCATGCAGAAGCTGCCGCGGCTCGATTTCGAGGAGGCCTGCCGGCTGCTCTGAGGGTTGCGGCGGGAGGGGGTAAGGCGGGGTGCTTCGAAGCGGTTGCCGGCGATTCGTGCGCGCCGACAGGTGACGCGGCGACGTCAGCTCAGGGCTTTTCGGCGTCGCGCATTTCCGCCTCGATGGAGTACGCGCGGAAGATCAGACCCAGGGCGACGACGCCGGTGATGGTGCTCGCCACACAGCCGATCTCGAAGATCCAGGGAAAGCTCGCGCCGTATCGAACCAGGGCGGCCATCCCCGCAAAGGCCAAGGCCAGGATCAGCAGGGCGACGCCGCGCAATCGAAAGCTGACCGTGCGCATCTTGAAGAGGTTGAGGAGATCGCGGTTCGACCGCGCCGCGCCGATTCTCGCCATCCGGTCGGTCTGTCGCTTCTGGCTCCGCTGAGCGAGCCAGCCGACGAGGGCGCCCGTGCCCCGATCGAGCCAGCGGACGATGTAGACCGCGACGATGCTGACGAGGACGCCAGCCAGGACAACGACCACCCAAGTGTCAGGCGATTTCATGACACCGATTTACCATGACCTGAATAATGGCACATGCTGGCGACGCTCGGCTCGCCCGCGCGATCACCACGCTCGGTGGCGTGCGCTTCGCCGCCGGAAGAGATCCGAGCGGCACTGGTGTCGGCTGACCGGGTCAACGAGCGTGACCTGAGGGGCTCGGCGCTAGGCCGTCGCCCGAGGCCGCTCTGTCTGGCTGCGCGTGGTCCGCCGGGGCGTTTCGACGGTCCTGATCATCGCGCCAGGAGATCCTGCATCGAGCGCACGAGCTCGGAGAGGTGAAAGTAATCGGGGAGTTCCACAAATAGCGCGATGCCGACCGACAGCGCGACGACCACGGCCATGGCCACTCTCCGGGGAACCGGACCCAGCATCGGCCTCGCCCCTCGGCGAGCGGCCATCCGGCGGTCCCGCCGGATGTGCAGCGACTCCAGCGCCTCCCGGACGACGTCCCCTCCGATACGGCGCTTCTGGTCGGCGTACCCAATGAGCAGGCAGTGATCGCAGAGGATGTTGATGAGTCGGGGGACGCCGGCGGTGGCCGCCGCGATCAAGGCCGGAGCGTTGCCGGTGAAAATAGTGTCGTCGCGGGCGCCCGCCGTTCGCAGGCGCGCCTTGATGTAGTCGCTCATCTCGGCCGCCGACAGCGGCGCAATGTCGATCCGCAGCTCGATACGTTGCGCCAGCTGGCGGAGCGAGGGAAGCTCGAGCTTGGCTTCGAGCTCGGGTTGTCCGACTAACAGGATCTGCACGAGCTTGTCGCTGGCCGTCTCGAAGTTCGAGAGCAGACGGAGCTGCTCCAGATTCTCGACGGACAGATGCTGCGCCTCGTCCACCACCAGCAGGGTCTGGGAGCCGCGGCGGCTGCGCTCGACCAGAAAGTGGTTGAGGGCGAGGAGACGCTGGGCCAGGGTCGCCCCCGGATCCGAAATGCCGAAGTCCTCGAGCACCTGCTCGAGCAAACCCTCGAAGGGTAAGGTGGCATTGAACACGAAGGCGACGGCGATGGTGGAATCGAGCTGAGTCAGCAAGGTGCGGACGAGCGTCGTCTTTCCGGTGCCGACTTCACCGGTCAGGACCACGAAGCCCTTCTTCTCCTGGACGCCGTAGGTCAGCCGAGCCAACGCGTCCCGATGCTGCTGCGTCAAAAACAGGAATCGCGGGTCGGGTGTCGTGCCAAAGGGCTTCTCGGCGAGCCCGTAGAACTCGAGATACATTCGCTCTTGCCCTACGGAACGAGCACGATGTCGCCCGGGCGCAGGTAAAAGTTCTCCTGCTCACCGCCGGCGGTGACGATCTTGTTGTAGTTGAACTGGATGGACTTGATGGTCTTGCCGTTCGGGCGCAGCACGACGATGCGGCCGCGCGCCGCGAACTCCGTGAATCCGCCGGCCAGGGCCAGGACGTCCAGGATGGTCGTCCAGCTCTTGAGCTCGTAGCGCGCGGGCTTGCGGACCTCACCGATGACCGAGACCTTGAAGCTTTTCACGTCGGTCAGGATCACGGAAACCTCGGGTGTCGGCATGTACTCGGCGAGCTTCGTGGCGAGGACCTGACGCAGCTCCGCCGGAGTCAATCCGGCGGCCTTCACTTCGTTGAGGAGCGGCAGCGAGATCATCCCATCGGGGCGAACGGGAATGGTCTTGCTCATGGCCTCGTTCCTCCATACGGAGATCTGCAGCGTGTCCTCGGGGCCGATCCGGAACTCTTCGAGTGCGGCGGCATCGGTCCCGTTCACCGCCGGCGCGCCCTGTCCGTGGGCGATCGGCGCGAGTGCCACCAGTCCGAGCACGAGGACGATTCCGCACGGGATGAGACGCATCACACGGTTCCCCCTTCCAATTCTGACCGCCACTGTCACAGCGGCCGCCAGCGCGAGCGATGACCGTTCAACCCAAACTGCTTCATTTTGTAGAGCAGCGCGCGATAGCTGATTTTCAGTGCCTTGGCGCAGCGGACCCGGTTCCAGCCGGTGTGCTCGAGGACCTGAGAAATGATTTCTCGCTCTCGAGCCCTCGACGTTTGACGGACGAGGTCACGGAGCGACAGCGAGGATCCGTCTGGAACTGGCGCGTGCTGGCTTGGAAGCGACCCCTCCGAACCCGGCGCCGGGGCCGCGCGATGGACCGAGTTCTCCCCCAGCACGATCATGCGCTTGACGAGGTTCTCGAGCTCCCGGACGTTACCCGGATAGGGCTGACGAAGGAGATTGTCCAGCGCGGCCGGAGAGAGCGTGAAGGCTTCCCGGTGGAAGCGCCGCGCGTAGAGCTCGACGAAATAGTTGACCAGCGCGGGAATTTCCTCGACCCGCTCCCTCAGGGGAGGCACCTTGATCTGGATCACGTTGAGCCGGTAGTAGAGATCCTGACGAAAGCGTCCCTCGGCGACCGCGCGCTCGAGATCCTGGTTCGTGGCGGCGATGGTCCGCACGTCGACCTTGAGGGTCGACTTGCCACCCAGCCGGGCGAACTCGCCATCCTGGAGGACATGCAGAAGCTTGCCTTGGAGCGCCGGGTGAAGATCGCCGATCTCGTCGAGGAAGATCGTTCCCCCGTGGGCGGCCTCGAACTTCCCGATTTTCAGCTGATGGGCGCCGGTGAACGCCCCCCGCTCGTGGCCGAAGAGTTCGGTTTCCAACAGCTCGCGCGGCATCGCCGCGCAGTTCACCTTGACGAAGTCGCCGGCTCGCCGCGGCGAGAGCTGGTGGATTCCGCGAGCGACGACGTCTTTGCCCGTACCGGTCTCTCCGGTGATGAGGACCGTCACATCGACACTGGCCGCTTCCCGAATGAAATCCCTGACCTCGCGCATCCGGGGACTGCGCCACAGGTCCATCTGCTGCTCGGTCGGTCGGAACGGGGCCGGCTGACCCTTCCCGGCAACCGGCCGAGGAATTTCGTCGATCGTGAACTGTGCAGCGATCAGGGCGTCGACGGGTTCCCCGCCCGTCACTTCGGCAAGGGGAGCCGATTGAGGATCGAGCGCTTCTTTGGCGGTGGTCATTTCGTCTCGCACGAGGTCGCAGCCCGGTGCAAGCGCTATGCCAGAGGCGGCGACCTCGGCCGTCAGCCTCAATGATCTTCAGAGAGCCGTGAAATTGTACATCTCCACCGATTGGCCCAGGCCGCCGCAAATGGGGGTCGGGGCCGAGGGACATGGGCGAGTCCGTAAATTCGGGAGACAGTATGAAGCTAACGTTCACATCGGTCGTCTCGGGCGGGCACCAGAAATGGTGCTGAAGAAGGCCAAGTCGGCTTGATCGCGCCTGGCGTATCTCTTGCTTAGACACCCCGGCGCGTGAAAATGAATAACGACTCTCCGATCGCACCCCGTATCCCAGCGGTGACCCGATGAAGCTCCTTCTGATCGAGGACCACGTCCCGGTCGCCGATGTCCTCACCGAGGCGTTTCGGGACATCGGTCATGAGGTGTCCGTCGCCCACACCGGCGAGGAGGGGCTACGGGAACTCGACAGCAATTGCCCAGACGCAGTACTCCTGGACGTCACGTTGCCCGGGATGGACGGGGTCACGGTTTTGCGAGCGATCAGGGCTCGCGATCAGCACCTACCCGTAATCGTCCTGAGTGGGAATGTCTCCCCCGAACAGATCGAACAGCTATGGAGCCTCGGTATCCATGACGTGATTCACAAACCGGATACCCTGTCCCACCTGACCGACGTCCTGGCCCTCCTGGCGGGGTCGACCCGGTCAGAAGCGCGATCGGGCGACGATCAGGTCGAGGGCAGATAGAGCCGGTTCCCGCCGTCCGCCTCCGCCCGTGCCATCAAATCGGTGGCTTGCTGAAGGAGGTCGGTGGTGCGTTGCGCGGTCGCCGGGTAACAACTCGCCCCCGCACTCCAGCCGGTCTGCGTCTCGCTGAGTCCCGTCTCGGACGATAACCGCCCAAGAATCGATCGCAGACTGGCCGTCGGAGCGTCAACGAGGAGAAGCGCCAGAAATCGCGGCGGGATCACGGCGACGAGATCGGTGGCTCGGACGCGAGCCGCCATGTTCTCGGCCAGCGCGGCGAGTGATCCATGGACCCCGCCATCCAACGGATCAACCACCATCGAGACGACGGAGACGCAATAGGCAAGTCTGCTGGCCTTCTGAAGTTCCCAGTCGAGACACGACGCGAAGGCCTCCTGCTCGACAACCCTGGGGGGTTGGGTAACACGCCAGACGGGTCCGGGTGTCTTCATTTCATTCGAGGGCGGCTATCAGCATGCATGCAGGTCGGCCGCTGCCACGGCAATCGAGGTGCCATGTGTTTCGCCTCCTGTAGGGTGCGGTTTTCGCGGCAAGTTGCAGGATGATGGCGGCGCACTTTGGTCGTGGCTCTTCACACTTGTGAACGCGCGTCGACGACTAGTGAAAGTTGTCGGCGCGTCCGGTCCCCTCGCGACCGAAGCGCGTGATTCTTGACACACAGCCCGATCGAGTGCTAGGTATCTTTCCGTGCGCGAAGGGAAACACCGACGAGACGCCCTCTGTCGCTCGTCGGAGCGCGATTGTGCGCGAGAGGGGTAACCTCCCGTCGTGCCGAACTCAGAGACCCCCGAAGCCCATAACCTCACCGCATGACGATCCGCGTCATGCTCGTCGACGATCACCCTTCGCTCCTCGGCACCCTGCAGCACCTCCTCCGAGACGCAGACGATATCACTGTGGTGGCACGCTGCGAGTCGGGTAGCGAAGCGCTCACCGCGATCCTCGACCGTCAAGCGGACGTCATCGTACTCGATCTGCGCCTGCCCGTCATGGACGGACTCGCTGTCCTCGGAACGATGAACGAGCGACGCTTGGGCGTGCGTGTGGTCCTTCTGACGGGCGCCGTCGCCGAGTCCGAGATCCCCGAGCTCATCCGCACGGGCACCGCGCCCACGGGCGCCGGGGAGACCGCGCCAGGGCCGTTGCTCTCGAATGTCCGGACCGTCGCCACCCATCAGCAAAGGCTGAAACGGCGCCGGACAGAGCTGAACGGTGAGCGCGGAATGGCCGAGGACGCCACCACGAGCGCGGGTCTCACCGCGCGCGAATTGGACGTCGTCCGCGCCGTTGCCAGCGGTCTCCGCAACCGGGCGATCGCCCAGAAGCTCCGCGTCACCGAAGGAACGGTGAAGGTCCACCTCCACAACATCTATAAGAAGCTCGGCCTGGACAGCCGTCTCGCCCTCGTGATCTACACAAAGGAGAACGGTCTAGCCTAGCCTCGGGGCGCTAGTCAAGTATTTGATTTACCTATCTAATTTAGGCACCGAGTCGCACTATAGCGTTGGTGATACCGCAAATGCCTTCACAAAACGGTCCGATCTAATGGTACCCTCTATACTCTGCCCAGACGGCAACATATGACAACGAACGGCCGCCTCCTCCACCTGAAACGCACGGTTCGGTAGAGAACACTATGACCACTGCCGTGCCGTTGCTCGATGGCAGTGCTCCCATGCAGGCCATCAAGAACATGGTGATGGCCATTGCTGACACCGATGCGACCGTGCTGCTGCGGGGTGAGAGCGGCGTCGGCAAAGAGGTGATCGCTCGCGCGATCCACGATGCCTCCACCCGAAGCAGTCACTCCTTCATCAAGGTGAACTGCGCCGCGCTCCCCGCAGAGCTTCTCGAATCCGAGCTCTTCGGTCACGAGAAAGGGGCGTTCACCGGGGCGCACCGGCGCAAGCTCGGACGATTCGAATACGCCACCCACGGCACCCTCTACCTCGACGAAATCGGCGAGCTGCCCGTGGCGCTTCAACCGAAACTCCTCCATGTCCTTCAAGACTTCGAATTCTTCCGGGTCGGCGGGCACGAGCCGCTGTCGGCCGATGTCCGGATCATTGCAGCAACGAACCGAAATTTGGAACTGGCGATGCAGCAAGGCCAATTCCGAGAAGACCTGTTCTACCGGCTCAACGTGGTCGACATTCAGATTCCCCCGCTCCGCGAGCGCCGCGAAGAGATTCCCCTCCTGGCCGCGCGCTTTCTCGACGTGTTCACGAAGCAGTACCACCGGGAAGCGGAACTCTCTCCGCAGATCATGGCCACGTTGATGGAATATTCCTGGCCGGGCAACATTCGAGAGCTGGAGAACGTGATTCGACGATTCGTCTTGCTCGGTGAGCGCGTCGTGCTCACCGCGCTGCTTTCGGCGCCCAGCGAGGAAGCCACCGCCGTCCCGCTGTCGCAGAACGGCTTCGAAGCTCTTCGCGACGTGGCGCGACGGGGCGCTCAGGAAGCGGAGCGCAAAGCCTTGACCGCTGTCCTCGACCAGGTTGGCTGGAACCGTGTGGCCGCAGCGCGGGCCCTCAAGGTCAGCTACAAGACGTTGCTCAACAAGATTGCCGAGTGCGAGCTCACACCGCCGGACAGCCGAAAGTCGAAGCAGCCCGGCTGGCCGCGCCTTCCGCGCGCCGCGGAATCGAACGAGAACCCCGCCAGCTTCGACTGACGTCGGACATCCATCGGCCGCGCCCTTGGACTCTCGCGAGCGGGCGACCATTCCACGTCGGTGTCCCGGAATGCCCCCCGATTCACAGAAGTGTTCGAGCGGGAACGCCGGGTCAGCGAGATTCGATGCGAAGCCATCGGCCTTGAGCAGCATTCCGTCCGGCATATGTTCCCGTCACGTCGGCAAGGAGCGGCCGACGATGCGGAACCTTATGGCGGCGGCTCCCGGTGCGCAGCGATCGACAACTCGTAAGGACCCGCACCCACAATCGCGACCGCAGCTCGTCCATTGCCGGCTCGTGTCCCCCTGACAATCTGCGCGGCGCGCCTGGCAGTTTTGACGGAAGTGGTCGGCGGCAACCATCGTTTCGACGTGTCAAACGCCAAAGATTATCGCCGGTTAGGTGACGTGGGACCGCATGGACTTTGGTGTGGAACATTCTTTGCGAAAGCGGGCGGCATGAACGCGTACCCCAAGACGAACACGTCGCGACCCAAAAACAACGTGGCCTCGCACAATCCTGTGATCAGAGGAGTCCGACAATGAGGAGATTGTGGTTCGCCTGCGCTCTGGCCCTTCTGAGTGTTCTGATCGTCACCAAAGCGCGTGCGGCAGACGTGCACGCCGCTTCCTGTTCATCGGGGGACGTTCAGGCCGCCGTCAACGCCTCGGTCTCCCGAGATCGGGTGCTCGTACCGGGCGGGAGCTGCACCTACACATCGGCGGTGAATGTGCCCAACGGCAAACACATCACGATCCAGGGCGCCGGCATCGACGTCACCACGATCTCGGCGGGTCACGAAGTTCCGGTGTTCGCGCTGAACGGGACAGCCACGCGGGTCACCAACTTCACGTTCAAGCAGGGTCAGATCCGGATCGGCGGTGACGATACGGCCCCGGTTCAAGACTGGCGAATCGATCACAATCGCTTCGTCGGCAACGACATCGTCGGATACAGTTCCATCCTCGTCAACTGTCCGTTCACCGTGAATCCCAAAGGCACGTTCTGCCGCGGCGTCATTGACCACAACACCTTCGAGGGCGGGGTCCAAGTGCTCCCCTGGGGCTTCGCCAGCCCGTCCACGATGCAGGCCGCCTGGAGTCTTCCCACGAACCTCGGGGGCGCCGACACCGTCTTCATCGAAGACAACACCTTCAGTGGACGTATCGGTCAGTCCGCGCAGACGGTCGACACCAACTATTCGGGCCGGTTCGTCTTCCGTTTCAACTCCGTCGCGGGGTCGATCGTCGCCGTGCACTCTCTCCAGCAGTGGCGCGGTGCTCGCGCGTGGGAGATCTACCGGAATCGGATCACCGGCGAAGGATGGGCCGCGGGGCTCCTCCGCGGCGGCGTCGGCGTCGCGTGGGGAAATCAATACGACAGCACTCGTGGCCCCTGGGTGCTCGACAACGTTCGGAGCTGGGATCCATCCGGGCGAGACTACGGCGCCTGCGATGGCACCTCGACGGCCGACGGCAACATGGCGGGTCGCCAGGGTTACTTGTGCCGAGATCAGATCGGCTCCGGCAGAGACGTGTGCCCGTCAAATCCCTCGAACAACACCAAAAGCGCCACCGGCTGGTGCACCCAGGCACATGAGCCCTCCTACTTCTGGCTCAATCGAACAGGGTCCAGCGTCACCGCCATCGACACGGGCGGTCGCGGCCTGAGCACCACCGCCCACGTCTTCAACGATCGGGATTACTACAATGAAGTCGGTTCCTTCGCAGGGACGGCCGGCGTGGGCTCCGGGCCCCTCGCCAACCGACCCACGACGTGCAGTCCGGGGGTCGCGTACTGGGTCACGAATGAAGGCAGCTGGAATACGACGCTTCCTCCCAACACGAGCGGCCGGCTCTACACCTGTACGGCGACCAACACGTGGACGCTGTCCTACACTCCCTACACGTACCCGCATCCGTTGCAGGGCGGAACGAACACTCCGCCGTCGCCGCCGCGCGCGCCCAGCAACCTGACCGTGCGTTAGGTTCTCTGGACCTCGGACCGTCGGACTCGGCGAATCATCCACCCAGGTACTTTCCCTGGATCGGCCTGAGTCCGACGGCTCCCATCAGCCTTCCTACGTGGTCGAGGAGCCGCACGCTGCAATCCATGAGCGCATGCTGGCCGAGGACGCAGGTGACCGGGATCAACGCCGTGTAAACCGGCACCGCCAGCAGGGACGTGACGATGCCCCGAGCGTTCAGCAACAGCCTCTCGTTCTGGCCCCGGCACAAGGCACGCTTCAAGAAGTACCGCCGGCGCCTCCGCTCCGGCGGAACGACCTCATAGACGCCGGCCTCGTTACACCACACGAATCGCCGGCCGTCCTGGATCATGCGCCGGAAGAAGTCCTGGTCCTCGCCGCCATTGCCAAACTCGGGTCTGAACGGTGCATCGACGCCCTCGACCATCCGTCGGCGCAACAGGACGTTGCCCGAGCGCGTCTGGCGCCACTCGAGCAGCGTGCCCGTCGCGTGCTCCGGCCGTTCACATAGCTTGCTCTTGACCAGCCACGCCGGCGGCGGCTCCGCGAAGAACGGCCGAACCGGACCCAGCACGCCGTCCGCTTGGAGCTCCTCGCACACGTTCAACATCCTCAACAGCCAGTACTCAGGGGGAAACTCGTCGTCGTCGATGAAGGCGACGTAGTCTCCCGTCGCGTGCTGGAGCGTCCGGTTTCGCGCCAGCGCGATGTTCTGTTCCGGCTCGACGCAATACGTCACCACCACCGATGAGGTGGCCCTGAACTGGTCGACGACGTCCTCCGCCGAGCGCTGGCGATCGTTGTCGGCCACGACGATGGAGTAGGAGAATTTCCCCGCAGTCTCCTGCCGGCCGAGATCGAACAGCAGTCGCCGCAAGAGAGCGGGACGCTTGTAGGTGCAGATGCATACGGTGACGCCCCTCATCATTGAAACCCGCGGTACCGGCCGTAGATCGTCTTGAGCCGTTTGTAGGAATCGTTGGCGCGATCGGCTGCCGTCATCAGCAAGCGCATCCGGACGCCATCACTGGCGTCGAAGTGCCCGAGCATCTCGACCTCGCCACCATTCTTTCCGCAGAGCCCCATCTTGAAAGCATAGACCCCGGGGTTGATCTGGGCGTTCGAGCCATGGAGATCGTAGATGCTGCAGTGTCGTTCGCGTAGCCACTCCATGGCCCGCCACTGCAAGAGATACGATGCCTTGTTCCGCATTCCGCCGCTGCCGGTGGCGCCGAAGACGTACACCCCCCGGTGTCCCATGGCGCTGCAAATCACGCCCGCTGAGGGCTTCCCCTGCTCCAGCGCGACGAAGACCCTCAGTTTGAAGCGTTCCGGCAGACTCGCCTGGGCTGCCATGAAGCTTCGAATGTCGCCGGGCTCCCCCAGCCGCTTTCGGGCCAGCATCTCCCGATACACCTCGAGAAACAGCTCAAAGAGCTCGGGGTCGTCGCCTTGCCGGACGATCAGGCCGTTCCTCTCCGCACTGTTCAGGCAATTGCGCCACTTCTGATCGAGGCCCTTTCGCAGCTGCTCGAGCGGTCGCTCCAGGTCGACGAGGATCGTCCGTTTGCGCACGCGAGGAACGATGTGCCGATATCCCTGCTCACCAAACAACTCCGACCACTTGACGCCGTCGGCTCCGGTCAGCATGGGCATGATCCGTAGCCCTAGCCCTCGCTTCACGACGTATTCGTGTCGGAGGACCCTCGAGGCGTAGGCCAGGGCCGTCGCGTCCCGAGCGCCGCTCCAGCGATGGAACAACGGACCCCAGAGGACGTAGGCGATCGAGGTCCCGAGAAGAGGAATGGGCACCACTCGAACGAGCGCGGCCGCCGCCACGTCGGATCCCCGCCGCAGGACGAGCTGCTCCAGTCGAGCTCCGGCCATCTTCGCTCGGCAAAACGCGATGGTTTGAAACACGCTGGCGTCCTGGAACAGGTCGAGAACTCGATACCAGGTGTCGTCCTCGGCGTCGCTGAGGACATGCGAGAAGTCCTCCTGCGAGGATCGCCCCCGACCGAGCGTCGTGTCATCCCGAAGCATCACTGTCCGGCTCATGTCCATCTTCCTGGAAGGATTCTCCGCTGTCTGGAGTCTCTCATCGTACGACGTACAGTCGATAGAACTGAAGTTTGAGGAACTGCTCCGTCACGGTCTGGATCCCGTGCCAGCTGGCGGTCCAATTCTCAGGGGTGTGCTGCCCGAAGATCGGCAGACAGTGAACTCGAATGCCAGCGGGTTGCAGGATGGCTCGATAGACGGTCGAGGAGCGCTGGCTCCGCAAGGCCGGCGCGATGACGAGAACCGACCGGACCTGGGAACGAATGACGAAGTCCCGGATCTGATAGGCGGCATTCAGACTATACGGCTCGATTTCCCGTATGGGCAGGATCTCCACATTTCGGACCCGCGCCAGACGGGCCATCAGCTCGACGATACCCTTGGACACCAGATTGGCTTCGTCCGAATCGCTGGAGGCCGTTCGCGTGGGCACGATCACTCTCGCCGAGAGGCCTTCGCGCTGCAGGGCGGCCACGCGTTCGAACAAGCGATAGTCCGGATCGAAGTTCTCCACGAGGATCGCGTCGGACTGAGCGATCTCCTCCCGACACACGAGGCCGCGCCCGATCGAAGGAAGCCACACCGCCCGCGTCATGGCCGCCGCCACGATCACGATGACGGGGAGCATCCACAGCCAGCGTCCGACTCTCGCGCGATGTCCGATCGAGTTGGGCATGTTCTTGCCGCACCACCTCAGGCATCGGCGCGCCGAGCCTGCGCTCTGGTGTTCTGCCGTTGTCCGTCACCCGTCGGCCCGGTGCCGCGCGACGGCGTCAGCGTTGGCCGAGACCGTGCGTCGGTTCTCCTCGATGAATCCGCTCGAGCCAGACCTCGCGCCAGTAGGGATAAATGCTCCTCGGACAGAACAATCGACACTGGCTATAGCGTGCCCGGCAAACCACATCCTGGAGGATGATGCAGGGGTTCTGGAACGTCTCCATCCGACCGGTCATCTCGTCGATGATTCGCGTGACTCTCTTCAAGACTTGATAGGTGCTGCCACAATAGGGGACCATTTCGGCGTCAAACCGCAGACCACGATTCCTGTTCGATCGATCGCACGTCGAGAGAATCTCGTCGTAACTCCTGACGCGGACCATTTCGCCCGGCTGAAGGTCGAGTTTCGCGGTCGGAGTCGCCTGGCCGACCGGAATGTGGCCGCTGCGGTGTGGATACGGCGTGCCTCTTCGAAGGCCCTGGAGCACGTCATACAGCCAACGGAGGGGCGCCCCTAACCCGATGCCCAGATTGATGAGATTTTGGTACGCGCGATGTGCGAGACCTCTCGCGACCTGACTCAACCCCACGTTTCCGGAGGTGTAGTCTTCGACGTATTGCCACCCTTTCCACCATCGGAGGGGTTGCGTCGCCGCCGACAGCTCCGTGGCCTGGCAGACGTATCTCAGCCCGCACGCTTCGCCACCGGTGGCGCGCTGGGTACCGGCGAGCACATCATCCTCCGTGCAGCCACCGGCGGCCTCCCCGACCTCCGCCTCGCGGATCCCTCCTTCCGTGGCAGTGTTCGGCACGCGCTTCAGCCATGCCTCTTTCCAGAAGATCAGGCAGCCCGCTTCACATTGTCCGTGTGCTCGACCATCGCAGCGGGCGCCTTCCAAGTGCACGGCGGCCGTCATGCCCCGGCTCTGATGGCTGGTCCCCAGACCCGTCGTGGTGTCGCAGGTCTTGTGGGCACGCCGGAAGACACGGAGGCGGCGGCCACAAAACGCAAACATCTCGGGCATGAACGGCAGTCCGTCGAGCCGTCCATCTTTGTCGAGGGTCCGCAGAATCTCTTCCTTGCTCGCGACTTCGACGACTTCCTCAGCTCTCAAGCGCCAGCCTTCACTCACCGCAGTCCCCTTCCCGACATTCCGCGGGTACGCGCGCACGCGGCCCCTCGCAGGTGGTCACGATTGATCCGACCGCTTCTCACCGTTGGACTCCCCCGTACAGGCGGCCATCGGAAAGGGATCCCACGCGGCTCCTCCGCAGCTTGCGCTTCCACGATCCTCCGAGCTTCTTCAGTCGGCCCCAGTAGCACACGAACGGGATGATCTGATAGCAAAGCAGCTTGTCGCGCGTCGGCAACGGCGATCGATGGATTCTCTTGGCGTACTCCCAGTAGTGCTCTTCTTGGTTGGGAAGCCACAACATCCCGCCGTGGCTCAGGGGATCAGCCCACGTCCGCAACGCGCGTCGTGTCGTCCGGTTGGCCTTACTGGGGTTACCGGCCACCTCCGTCCCCTGCCCAGCCGAGCACAAGGCGAGCGCATTCTCCTGATGACACCGCTGTTCCGAGAGCACTTCCGGGATCTCGATGATTTGTCCGTATAACGCCAACTCGGCCAGGAGAACCTCGTCCCAGTACCATACGGATCCCGTGAGTCCGCTCTTTCGCAGACATTCCGTTCGGATGACCCCCCAGATGGGGTAGGCATAGCTGAAATTCCGCAACACGTGGGCGAGCCGGCGATGCGGACGACGCTGCCGTGTCTCGACGGAGCCCCGGGCCCGCCCGATGACCGTTCCAGCCTCGTCGATGAGGTCACACAGCGGGTAGACCAGCACCACCGAGGACGGCTCCGCGTCGAACACATCCAGGCAGCGCCGCACGAATGCCGGGCGGCAGACGTCATCGTGCGAGCACCACTTGAAGAACTCACCGCGGGCCGACTCGAAGACCTGGCGATAATTTCTCGCCGACCCGACGTTCAGACGATTGCGCTGGTAGCGAATCCGCCGGTCGGTGGCGGCGTAGGACCGGCAGATCTCCTCCGTGTCGTCGGTGGAGGCGTTGTCGGAGATGATCAGCTCGAAGTCCTCGAAGTCCTGCTTCAAAAGGGACGCGAGAGACCCGTGAAGATATTTCGCGCCATTGTAGACAGGGAGACCGATGCTTACCCGCGGAGCCATCAGGATCCTCCTCTTTGGCTCAAAGCAAAACCAGAGTCACGGCCCATGCCGGCGGCGTGCGTTCGGCGATGCAGCGTCCGACCATGAGCGATCACGTCGACCGGCGCAGCACTTGTTTGACGAGATCGCGATACAGATCCGCCTGCTTGAGCGGAAAGAGCAGCACGAGAAAGTAGACACCGTAAATCAGCGGCGCGCCCAACATCAGGTCGGCCGGCGTCGGCACGATGAGGTCGAGCCCGCGACTCACCGCGAAGCCGAAGATCGCGGCCACCGAACCCGCGAGCAGCGGACCGTGAAGCGCTCTCCAGATATCCCGTCCCCGCATCGTCGTTCCCGCTCGCGCCCACGCGATGATCGGAACCGTCAGCAGCGTCATCATCGTCGAGAGGGCGAGGGCAACACCCTTCGGGCCAAACTGCAATCCGAGCACCGCGCCGAAAATGGAGACCGGGGCCATGAGGCATGCGATGTTCAGACTTCGGCGCGTCCGTCCCGAGGAGATGAGGAACCATGCAAACGGGTTGATCAGGGCGAAGGCCAGAATCGTCGGCATCATGAGCCGGAAGACGGGTACGACCTCACTCCACTTGGGTCCGAGCATGATCCGGACGATGTCATCCGCGAACACGGCACAGATGACAGCGGGCGGGATCGTGAGCGACACGACCACCGAATAGCCTCTCAGGAACGCTCGATGCATCCGCTCGGAGTCGCTCTGCAAACGCGCCAACATTGGGAACGCAACCGTCGCGACCCCGGACGTCAACAGATCCGTGGGCAGGCTGATGAGCTGGTACGCCCGGCCGTACACCCCCAGGGACTCCGCACCCCAAAACCGGCCGAGAAGAATCTTCTCGGTGTTGTAAGCCAGGTACATCACGAGGCCGTTCAGCGTCAACGTGCCTCCCATGGAAAGCATCGAGCGCATGTCGCGGTGGCGTCCCGGTGGTCCGGGTACCCACGGCAACGATATCCAGCACCCGATCGCCGTCACGAGCGGCGTCACCAGCGCCATCCCGACCAGTGCCCAGTATCCGAAAGCCAGGAGCGCCATTCCGACGCCGACCGCGACGCCGATCGCCACCGCCACGGCCTCGATGACGGCGAGAGTGACGAAGCGCATCTGACGCTGGAGCAGCGCGTAGTGCTGGGTCGAGACGCCGTGGAAGAGAAAGGCCAGTGCCGACACGACGCAGATCGGGGTCAGTCGCGAATCGCGGTAAAAGGCGGCGATGGCCGGAGCGCCCAAGGCCATTGACACAGCCAACACCACCCCGATCACGACATTGATCCAGAACAGCGTCGACACTTGGTCGTGAGACACGGTGTCGCGCTGGACGGTCACGGCACTGAGACCGGCGTCCCTGAAGAGCGCCAAGAATCCCGTCATCACCACGACCATCGCCTGCAGGCCGAAGTCCTCGGGGGTTAGCAGTCGAGCCAGCACCATCATCGAGCCCGTCCGCAGCACAAACCTCAGCCCTTGCGAGCTGACGGATACCACGCTGCCCTGAACGGACCGGCCCCGGGTGTCTTGGGCCGGCGCCATGAACGGTCGCCGCTCCTCGGGGGTCTCGCCGGCGCCGTTCCCGCTGACCACGCGGGGCGATGCCTCCACCCAGTTCAGGTCACCAGGGACGACGTTGTTCGCCATCATTCACACCGAGAGGGGCGCGCGCGCCGGTGTCCGCACGGCGCCCAGTCGCGCGCTCTCGGGCATGAATTTCCTGGTCATCCACCACTCCCATATCAGGCGGAATCGTCGTCGACCGAAGGTGTCCCGCTTCCGCCAGGTGCCTTCCATCAAATGGACGCCGATCTGCCCAAACCGATGCCACGTCCCGGGAGAGCGCACATCCTCAGGAAAGAGAATGGTGACGTCCTCGGCGAGCGCGGGATTCTCCGCGAGCGTCCTCGAGAGCAAGAGCGGGCCGGTCGTGCTCAGCACGACGAAGTCGTCCCGCAGCCAGCGCGGAATCCCCCGCAGGGCCGGTTGGACCCAGGCCGGATCCTCCTGCGCGCGCACACAGTTGCGAATCACGGCCTCCAGGAACGGATGACCGGGTCTCGCCCCGAACGCGTAGTTACCGATGGTCCAGTCCATCCCGTAGCGACGCCGGAGAAATTCGCTGAAGTTCAGATCCTCGAACGAAAACACGCACCCATGCTCGGCCAGAGGGGACAGGCTCGCGCCCAGCAACACGTCGAGGTCGAAATAGAAGCCTCCGAAACGGTACACCGCGAGATAGCGGAAGAAGTCATACTTCTGGATGCGAAACTTGAAGGTGTTGAACAATCGGCGGTACTCGGGGAATTCCGTGTCAAAAAATCGCACGACGTCGTTGTCGTCGAAGAACCGGTATTCGAACTCGGGGTTCAACAGCCTGATGTTCGCCACGACAGCCTGGTGCAGCAACGGGAGCTCCCGGCTCGGTCCGGTTTGGATGATGCGCTCGGGAATGCGGCCTCCCATAGGGCTCACACCGCCGCCTTGGCCGACGACCGAACCCAGAGGAGGGTGAACGCGCCCCCCCACACCCCCTGGGCGAGGTACGCGACGAGTTGCGCCGACACCAGCCCCAGCACTCCCCAGTCCAGCGCGAACCACGTCCCGATCAGAAACACGATGGCCCACAAAAGATTCATCCCGAAGCCTTCCCACATCCGGCCCGTGGCCGCCACCAGATTACCCACGGGCACTTGCATGGCGACCACCGCGGAGGTCATGAGCGCGACCACGAGAACGGGCCAATCGCCGACGAATTCGGCCCCGTACGCGCCCATGATGTACCGCGCGAACAGCGAACCGACGATCACGAGCGGGAGGGTCACCCCCGCGGTGATCTTGAGCGCCGCGACAACGATCTTGGCCGAACGCACCCGGTCGTGGGCGCCGATGCGTTCCGAGAGGACGGGCATGACGGATTGAGCGATCAGGTACGGCAACCACAACAGGGCGCCGAACCACTGATTCGTGGCGTTCAGCGCTCCGACGTGTTCCCATCCGTGCGGCTGCACCGCCAGCATCGCCGTACAGGCCCACATCACGGGATTGACGAGCAGGCACCCCAGGGTCGCCGGAAGCGCGAACTGCCACACCAACGATAGCTCCGGGGCCGCCTGTGACCAGGAAGAAATGGGAATGTGGAGACGCGCCGCCTCGCGCCGCATGATGTAGATGCTGGCCAGACAGCCTACCCCCTGCGCGAGAATGAGTCCCCACACCACCCCCCAGAGCTGGAAGAGCAAGGCACCGCCGACGATGAGGGGAAGGCCGAGAACGCCGACGAGTCCGTTGACCCACGACACGCTGCGGAAGGCTTCGAACCCGCACAGGACACCGATTTGCGCGCCGCTCACGGTGTTGAGGAGCAAGAGCAACGCACTGAGTTGAATGTACGGCGCCAACCCGGGACTGGCCAGCGAGCCACCGGCCAGATGCGGCGCCAGCACGAACAGGAGGGCGGCCAGCGCGAGACCCGAACCCCAAGAGACGATGCTGGAAAGGGCCACCACTCTCCCCGCTCGCGCCGGATCGGTGTGGCGGAACTCGGCCACGAACTTCGACGACGCCGTCCCCATGCCGAAGCCGGCCAGCGCGCCGAACATCCCGATCGTGCTTTGCACCATCCCGAGTTCACCGTACGTAGCCTTGCCGAGCATTCGGGCGACGAAGACGGCGGCGAGCAGGGCCAGGACCCGGGCCGCCATGGAGCCGCCGATCGACCAGAGCGATCCGTGGATCAGACGTACAGCCAGGGGCGATGTGGTCTGCTGCTCCAGAAACTCCTGGAACGGCCGCGGCAGGAGTCTGCTGCTATGACGGGCGACCGCGTTCATCGTCGCCGTCATGTCATCCACCACGGGTTAGCGTGCCGTCGCACTACGAATCTCCCTCTCTGATGCGGCGCGATGGTCGCGCGCGATGAAATCGCCCACGACCTCGCCGATGATCCGGTATCCGTTCTCGCTGGGATGCATGTCCCCGTCGCTGCGGGTGTAGAGATGATCCGTCACCTTCCGCCTCAGCGCCGGCAGCGTGTCCACGTACGCGATCCCCGCGCGCTCGAGGAACTCGATCAGCCGCGCCTTGGCGTCCCCTTCGTGTTTGACCACATCGACGATCACGTCCCGCAGATGCATATCCGGACTCCGCATGACGTACTCCGCGAACACGGTTTCCTTGGTCGGGATGATGGCGACGAGCAGCTGGCAACCGTTCTCGTGGCACGCCTTCGCCATCATGCCGAGAAGCTCGAAGGTGATGCGCATGCCCTCCTGGACCGCGGCGCTGTGCTGATCCAAGCGGGCGCGAATTCCGACGGGACGAAACGCCTCCCGGATACCCGCGTCGGCCACCCGCAGGGACGCCGTCCGCCCATCCCCGCCGTCCGCCATCCGCCGGACCTGCACGGCTCCCTTGAGTCGTCCCAGCACGGGACCGTGAACGACCAACCGATAGACAAGACTGTGTTGCGACAGCCAGACCCGCAACCGCCGATGCCAGCGGCGCGCGCACTCCGGTGAGATCGCGCAGCTGTCGTCGGTGTCTTTCCAGATGTCGGCATCGACGGCCGATCGCCGCTCACTTCGAAGCCCCGCCCAATAGTCTTTACCGTAGGACATGAGAAAGGCGTTCTCAAAATCGTCACCCATGTACAGACCGCACACCACCCAGCGTGGGTGCAGGGTCAAGGCACGTGTCTTGAGCAGCTGGAAATACTGGTTGGGTCCGTAGCCGCCGAGGGCCAGGCTGTACACGCTCTTTCCGGTCATGCGGCCGGCCACGTACGGCCATGACTGGGACATCGTCGCGTTGTTCCCGTAGGTGTGTGAGTCTCCGATGGCCACGATGTCGGCCGCGCCCGGTACGCGGGGATTTCGAAAGCCCCATTCGTCGAACCCAGCCGTCCCGGGAGCCACTCGAATACCGAGCACATCGTCCCGGACCGTGGTGACCGACAGGAAGTCCGCGGGGTTCAGGACCAGTCGCGCCGCCCCTTCGGCCAGCACGAGACTGATCGCGACCGCGGCGAACAGGACGCCGACGTTCAGGAAGACCCGCCTCATGGGGACATCGCCGCCAGGCGACGCTCCTCGTGCGCCGCGGGCGCCTCCTCCGAGGCGACGGGCCGGCGGTATTCCGTGATGGCGAAGACCGTGACGAACCAGAGCAGGGTCAACTTGTAGAAGGTCGCTTCGGTGAAGTTGTACACGATCGCCACGAAGAACATCGTGAAGCGAATGCGCGCATCGGGACCTCCGAGGACGAGTAGCATCCGGATGCGCCGATACGACACGACGAGCAGCATCAGCAACAGACCCACGCCGACCAGACCCCCGTTCAAATACGCGTCCAGGTAGCCGTTATGGGCCTGAATCACGAAGTTTCCCCCGAGCGCCTGTCCAATCTCGACGGTTCGTCGTCCCGACCAGAAGGTGTTGAATCCGGCGCCCAGCAGGGGTTGATCCTGGAAGCGCAGGATGATTGGCCACATGTCCGTGCGCGTAGTCAGGCTCGTATCCCGCCCGAGGCTCTCGATGAAGGCCTTGTAGAGACCCAGACCGCTGTTGAGGGCCCACGCCAGCAGGAGCGCGGACACCCCCCAGACCTCGACGCGGGCGGGCCGGCCTCTCAGATGCGGCAGGCCCAGCGCGACGAGCAGCGCCGAGCCGAAGGCCGCACAGACCAGCGAGGTCGCGCTGTCCGAGACTCGCAGCAGATACCAGCCGGCCAGCAGCACGAAGACGCGAACGGCCGTGGTGACGTGCTCCGTTCCGCTCCGCGGGGTCCCGCGACGATCGAGAAGATCCCAGAGCAGAAAGATCACCGCGACGAGCGAGAGCATGCCGAGGGTGTTCTTGTTCGCGCCGACGCCCACGAACGAGACCTGGTCTTGGTTGTAGCCGATGTAGGTACGGCCAAAGTTGGGGTAGTAGCGGATCAGCACGACCGACAGCGGAACACAGACATACGCGCATCTCACGCAGACGGCCTTGAGGGTCTCGGTCGGGCTCCTGTCCGTCAAGACCACCAGCACCATGGCGACGTTGCCCAGATCCTTGAACAGTCGTTTGAAGGTCATGACGGGGTCGTCGGACCAGAGGACGCTCTCGAGCCAGAAGAGGTAGACGATGGAGAGCCAAGGGTTCGCGCTGATCACTCCCAGCACCTGCAGGCGTCGCCGCACCAGCACGATCGCCGCGGCCACGATCAGCACGAGGTTGATCATGGCTTCGCTGGGGTTGCTCTCGTCGAAGAGCTCGGGCGAGCCCGTGGCCGATGGGTCGACGAACCAGCTCGTCACCGGACGCGACGCGTAGATGATGGCCCACGCCACCACGATCCACGTGGCCGCGGACACCGCCGGCCGCTCCGCGACATCCCTCGACAGGAGCCACACGATGGCGGTGAGACACACGCAGAGGGCCAGGAAGGGGATCATGACGATGGACTACCGGTCCAGGAAGAGCCGATGCACGAGTTCCAGAGTCAGCACCTTGTGGATCTCGCTGGTGTAGTTGCGATCGCCCCTGAGGTGGCCGCCCACGATCGACTCGACCCGAGGGCCCTCGAGATAGGGTCGCGTGCGCGCTCGGACGTCGAGCAGCATCTCGCGGACATATCCCGACAGGGCGGCTCGGTACCAGGTCCGGAAGTGGCTGAACTTGTGTCGCCCCAGGAACATGCGCTCGAGCCGCAGAGGGGAGAGCGCGTGGTCGACCCGCGCCAGCCACTGCGGCATGCCGTAGTCATAGGCGTATTCGGCCTTTCGCAGGAACTGCAGTCCGCCGTGGAAGAGTTGCGAGCTCAGGCGCCGGCGGCCTCCGACCAACCCGCCGTCGGTAGCGATCCGCGACAGCCCCGCGCTGCCGTCCGCGATCAATCGGAAACACAGGTCGTCGCTCTCCAGCGCCGACAGTGGCGCGCGATAGAGCGTGCGGACGAGGTCGTTGTCGAGATAGGGCGTTCGAAGGGACAGTTGGGTCTGCTCCAGCGCGAGCAGGCCGTAGTGGTGCCAGGGGGCCTGCCGAAAGACGCCAAAGGAGACCGGATGCCCGCTGAGCAGGGAGTCGAAGGTTCCCCGGGCCTGGCCGATGGATGGCCCGACGTCACCATGGAACAGCCCCGGCGCCGGCTCGACCGGTTTGAACGCGCGCACGCGGCGGAGCACCTCGCCCCCGTAGTTTCCGGTCAATCTCACCGGCGCGATCTCGCGCGCGTGCTCGTTGACGTAGAGGTCGGGCGCATGGCTCACGTCGACGCAGCCGTCCGTGAGATACACCGCCCGCTCGGCGTAGTGGGCGAAGCGGGCGAGAAATTCCTCTCCGACGGGAATGACCTGATGGGGCTGCTTGCACGCGCGCGCCACGTGCCGAGCCACGACGACGTCCCGACAATCGCGGAACATCCCCCCGAACGTGTAGCACGGAAGCGAGCCGGGGCCCGCCTGGTGCCAGGCCATGATCATTCGGGTGTCGAGCCCTCCGGTCAGAGACATCCCGATCGCCTCGCGTGACCGAAAGTACCGCGGCAGGTTCCGCGAGAAGGCCCCTCGGAGCTGCCGGTAGTACGCCTCCGTGTCGAGGGGGGCCTGATCCTCCCAGTCCCGAGGGTGAAAGTACTTTCCCGCGTGCGTGAGGGCGCCGCCCTTGAAGGTCCACTTGGCGGCGCCCGGCAACACGGCGATACCCTCGAACAGGGTGCGATCGTCGAGGACGCAGCCGCAGGCGATGAACTCGCCCAGGCTTCGTGGGTCGATCCTCCTGAGCTCCGGCTGAACCGCGAGGATCGCCTTCGCCTCGGCGGCGAAATAGAATGCGTCCTTCGCCTGGTGATAGTAAACACGCCCCATCCCATAGCGATCGTTGAAGAGCGTCGTACCGCGCGCCCGGTCGATCACGAGACCATGAAATCGTCCGTTCAGTCCCGCCGGAAACGAGGCATCTTCCTCGTAGAGGTGCACCAGATACGACGGCCCGTCGACGTCGAAGCTGTGCCCGCGTCTGCGGAGGTCGTCGGCGGTCTCCGCCGACGGGAATTCCTCCCCGGCGAAGACGAGGGTTACGTCCCCTCGCTCGTTCCGCACTGGCATTCCATCTGCGAACGAGCCCTTTCGCGCGACCCATCCCACATACACTCCGAGTGATTCATCGACCCACGTTCCCACCTCGTAAAAGGGCTCGTGTCGAAGCATGTCGACCATGCGGAGCAGCTGAGGCTCCGCGAGGCGGCGCGGCATTTTGGTGATCAGTCCGACGATGCCAGGCACGGCAGCCCCTACACCGCTTCCTTCGCGACCTCGAGCCGGCGGGCGTACCAGCGCGTGCGCAGTCTCCGCAGTCGCGCCGCCACCGTTTCCGGCACTCGGTCGGCCAGTTTGTGGTGAAGACCCCAACGGAGGGCCAGCCGGCCCATGATCGTCAGGGGAACGTAATAGCGAGGGATTTCGATCTTTGTGAATCCATTGGCTTCCTTGAAATCGCTGAGACTGTCCCGCTGTTTCTTCCCGTACGCGAACTGGGAATAGACGAGGTACGGGATCCCACGGTCCGCACACGACCGGACGGCCTCGGCAACGAGCGCGTTGGTCGGCGCCTTGTCACGATGCCGATTCATGGAGAGGATCTGCATCAGGCCGGCTTGCCCCCGGGCGTCATCACTCACGAGCTTGGCGAACCCGATCATGCGGCCTTCGAGGAAGGCCCCGAAAAAGACGGTGCGCTCGCGGAATGTTCCGCTCTCCTTGCGAATGCTTTCGATGTCTTTCCCGTAGTGCCGGAAGGGTCGGCCCTGGCGGAGGGGCGACTCGTTGTAGATCTCCGAAATACCCTGGACGAAGGCGTCATCGTACGGCACCGCCCGGACGGACACTCCGCGCTTCTCGGCCAGCCTGACTTTGTTTCGAACCTTGAAGTTGATCTGGTGATTCCACCAATGCTCGAAGGTCGAGACGGGCACCGCCGCCACGTTGTCCCATTCCAGCGGATAGTCGAATCGTGGGGTGGTCTCCGGCAACCGCTGCATGAAGGTGAACAGGTCGATCCGCACGTTCGCCTCGCGGAGGCTCTCGATCGCCGCCGGCGGATCTTCGAGGAACTCGTAGCTGTCCGCCTCGAGGCGGGCGACCCGGATCAGCCGCCCTTCGACTCGAATGTCTTGACCGCACACCTTCACGATGCTAGTCCCCTTCCCGGGTGTCCCGGCCGCCCGACCATCGATGTGGGCATGACCGGCACGTCCCCGATCTGCGAGCGCAGTGCGCCCCCGGTGAGGAATTCGTATTCATCGGGATTCGCCGCATGAGTTTCCACTTCCACCGCGAATCGACGGGCCAGGTCGACGATGCGCTGCAGCCGGCTCGACGGTGCCAGCGGGGCGAGCGCAAAGAAGAAGTCGACCACGCGGTGACGCCGGGCGAGTACGCGGTCGACCAGTCGCCGGTAGCAGACGTTGCCCAGGCTCTTCTCGCCGACTTGAAAGGAAAAGCTTCGCCGCACCATCGTGCCGCGGGGCAGGAGCCCGCCGAGCAGGACGTTCGCGCAGAGGTGCATGTGATGATGACCGTCGATCCGGTCGGGCTCCGTCCCGTACAACCGCCGGAATTCGTCCAGTTGCGCCGCGACGACGTCGGCGAACGCTCCCATCAGTCCCGGATGAAACATCATCTGGCTCAGCCGATGGCGTCGGAGATACCGGGCGAGCCGTTGCTGGCGCTCAGCGAGCCGGTCTGGACATCCTGGCGCCGAGAACGGAGCCGTCACATTGAGGTGGAGACCGACGTCAATGCGCTGCGCTCCGGCGAGCGCCGCCGCCCGATCGGAATCTTCCATGAACACCATGGCGCTGACCGAGGACACCGCTCCCTGCCGGACGCAGTCGAGCGTACGGTCCGTGGTCATCCGATCGCACCCCCAATCATCCGCGTTCACGATGAGGAGACCTCGTGGCGAGAAGTTGGCCCGCGGCGGCGCCAGACAGGATCCCCCTTGACTCACGAGCGCAACCTCGACCAGCCGTGTCGCAATCGGGACATTTGCTCGGCCCGGTGAAATCTGACCAGCTCCGGTGAAACGGGTCGGGCGGCTCGGCGGGCAAGCGCCCCCATGTAGCCGGCCAGCAGGAGCAGGCCCCCGATCACATAGGGCCGGCGGGACATCTGAAAACCCGTACGGCACAATTGCCACAGCGGATGGCCGCCCAGGCAATAGTCCTTCCGCCCTAGCCGGTACCACGCCGTGAAGGCCCCGGCGGCGGCCGTCCCCATCGGCCGATGGTGGTGACACACTTTCTCGAGAAACGTTCGCGTCTTCCAACCCTTCATGCGTGCCGTCGTCACGGCGATCCAGTCGATGCCGCCGCCGGCGACCGCCACGTATCCGCCGATGTCCTCGAAGCACTCGCGGCGGAAGAGCTGACACGCCCCCGAGACGTGCTCGATGTTGGCGAATCGGTAGTCGTAGCGAACCTCTCCCTCGACGAACGGCGTGCCGGCGACCCCCAGCCTCTCGTCTTCGGCGAACCGTTCCAGGAGAAATTCGAAATAGTCCTTCTCGAAGGTGATGTCCGCGTCGAGGTTGCCGAGGATGTCGTAGCCGTTGTCGGGCAAGGCCTGCAGGCCGGTGTTGAACGATTGCACCTTGGCCGCGAAGTGCCGCTCCTGGTGTTCCGGCCGCCGAACCAGCTCGATCCAGGGATAAGCCCCCGCATACGTCCTCACGATCGCGTCGGTCTCGTCGGTGGACCCGTCGCTGACGATCACCCATTTTCGCGGCAGCGTGGTCTGCCCGATCACCGACTCGATGGTCCCCGCGATCAATTGCGCCTCATTTCTGGCGGGAGTGATCAGGACATAGGAGAGGTGGTGCGAGGTCATCGCGGCTGTCCATCCACCCCGACGGACACGGGCTCGACGGCGCCCATCCGGAGGGCGAGGTGCGCCAGCGCCTTGAACATCGTCGCTTGCCCCCAATGCAGCATGGGGGTGCGGGCTTTCATGAACGGGTACTGCCGATAGTAAAAGTAGCCTCGCGCGTCCTGCATGTTGCGGATGGTCCAGGTGGCCACGCGGGTCGCGAGCTCCAGACACTCGCCGTCGAGATCGGCCAGGAGGCTGAAGGTATCGATGGCCTGGGCCGCGCACTGGATATCGACGGGATAGATCCGGGCATGGTAGTACCGCGGGCGCCCGTTCTCCTCGGTGAAGTGTGCTTTGAAAAACTGCAGCCCTCGGGTGAGATGGGGGAGCAAGCTCTCGTCTTGGGTGGCGTCGATGTAATACCAGAGACTGTCGAGGTTGTACCCGGTATGGAAGTTGTCGATCCAATGGAACTTGGGCTCCTCCGCATACCACCATGAACCGTCGGGCCGCTGCCGCGCGCAGCTGTACTCCATGGCCGCGCGGGCGACGCGTTGGCTCTCCTGGTTGCCGGTGTATCGGGCTACGCGCGCGAGCAGGCTCGCCCCCAGCATGTTCGCGTTGTGTACGGAGATCTGGCGGTCCGCGAGATAGCTCAGGCAGTCGCCCTGGGCCGTGCGTTCGCGGGGCACGTCGAGCACCCAACGACATGCGCTCTCGGCGATGGCGAGGAACCTGTCCTCTCCGGTGAGCTCGAAGGCCTCCACGTACGCCTGGCCGATCAGGCTCGTCCAGACGATGATCGGATCGTCCTTCGTGTACAAGCCGCCTCGGCCCACGAAATCGTAGTGATTGCTCCAGCTGTGATGGGCGAAGCGGGCAACCTTGTGCCGGTCGAGCCACTCCAGACAATGCCGAGCCTTGTCGAGATACTTCTGGGCCTGCGTCGCTCGATACAGCGTCAGGTACCCGCGCGCCATGTACCCGCGTCCCTTGGTGGATTCCTTGAGGCCGACGCCGAGCAGCGGGCGCAAGTTCCACGGGCACTGGCGGACCACCTGCTGGAGGATGCGCCCGGCGAGCTCGTTCCCGCATGTCAAGGGCCGTATCCAGGACGAAAGGCCGTCGAACGGCTCGTAGCCGCGGTACTCCTGCTTCTCCACCCACCGGGCCACCTGGTGCAGGCTGTATCGGATGTCGTTGCCGATCACGACCGTTGTCTCCGCGGCCGCAAGACGCCCTCCACGGCGCCCACCAGGACATTCCGCTCCCGACACCACGCGTGGGCGCGATACACCTGTTGCCCGCGCCGGGCGATCGCCGCCGCCTTGCCGGGATCGGCCCAGGTGTCCTGGATCCTCCGAGCCAGGTCGTCCGCGTCACCGAGCTCGAAGAACATGAGCGACTCCTCGTCGAAGTAGTCCAGGATCCCCGCGGCCCGCGGCGCGATCACGGGTTTGCCGACGGCCAGATACTCGAAGATCCGGGTCGGCATGTTGAGCTCCGTGAAGACGCTCCGCCGATTGGGGATGACACCGACGTCACAGTCCTTGATCGCTTCGACGATCTCCTCCAACCGCTTGGCGCCGAGAAAACGAACGGCGTCGGTCAGGCCCTGGGCATGGACGGACTCCATCACCTGCTCGAGGAACGGCGTGGGGGCGCCGTAGATTCTCAACTCCACGTCGGCGACCGACTGGCGGACGCGGGCGACGGCCTCCACGGCCACGTCCACACCGTTTCGGTCGAGCAGTGACCCGTGATACATGACCACGAACGGCTTGCCCGGAGCGCGCGTGGTTGCCGCCGTCGGGTCCGCGGGCCGGGAGCCGAAGATCTTCTCGTCCGGAGCGTTCATGACGATCCGAATCTTCTCCGGGCGACAGCCGCGCGAGACGAACAGCCGCTCGAAGGCGAGATTGGTGGTGAGCACCAGATCCGCCCATCGAATACTCCACTTCTCCAGGCGCCGCAGCATCCCGACCGCCCGGCTCTCCCGGTCGAGCCGAAAGATCGTCATCATCAACTCGGGCATCGGATCGTGGAGATCGAGGATGACCTTGGCCCCCAGGAGCTTGGGGATCAGCGCGCTCAGCACCAGGATGTCCGGCATGTTGTGCACGTGAACGAGGTGATAGCGCCGGGTCAACGAACGAGCCGCCAGAATTCCCAGCGCCACGACCAGGAAGGTCGCGTACTGCCACAGATAGCCGAGTACCCCACCGCGGCGCCGTCGGAGCGGAACACGACGGATCTCGACACCGTTCACCGTCTCCTGCTTCGGGTCGGTGCTGGCTTCCCGGAGACAGATGAGGTCGACCTTCATGCCCTCGTTCACCAGGGCCTCGGCCGCCCGTCGAGGCCGTGGGTCCATCGGATAGTAGGAGAAGAGGACGACGGCAGCGCGCTTGCCGCGAAGACGCCCGTCGCCGGACATCGTCCGTTGCCTTGGCCTACGCTTCGGCATTCGCGCGTCCATCACGGCAGGCGCGCTCATTGGAGACGGCGAGCGATCGGGCCGACGGCGTCGTGGCGCCCGCGGGTGGCCCCGGTAGATTCGAGTACGCATGCGGCTACTCGCTGCTGCTCTTGGGGACCGAGCCCGGGGAACATGGGCAGCGACAGGACGTGGGACGCGACGTGCTCGGCGACCGGAAAGTCACCGGCACGAAATCCCAGACTCTCGTACGCCTTCAGCAGATGCAGCGGGATCGGGTAATGGATGCCGGTGCCGATGCCCGCGGCGGACAGATCCGCCTGGAGCTGGTCGCGATCCTCGACCTGGACGACGTAGAGATGGTAGACCGGTCGCGACCACGACGGGACGTGCGGGAGGACGACCGCCCCGTCGGAATTGGCGAGCAGCTCGTCATAGCGGTGCGCGACTTCGCGTCGCTCCTCGTTCCACTTCGCCAGGTGACGGAGCTTCACACTCAAGAACCCCGCCTGGATGGCGTCGAGTCGCCCGTTGTATCCCTCCACGTCGTGGAAATACTTCTTCGACTGCCCGTGATCGCGCAGCATCTGACATCGCCGGGCCACGTCCGCGTCATCAGTGGTGACGGCGCCGGCCTCACCACAGGCGCCCAGATTCTTGCCGGGGTAGAAGCTGAAGACTCCGACGCGGCCGAGGGATCCGGCCTTGCGCCAGCGATCGTCACGCGTCGACAGGTACTCGGCGCCATGAGCCTGGCAGGCGTCCTCGACGACCAAGAGGTCGAGCTGGGCGGCGAGCGTGAGAATGGGGTCCATGTCGGCCATCTGTCCATACAAGTGAACGGGGACGATCGCGGTGACGGGCCCTCCCGTCCGCCGGCTCAGCGGGCGTCCCGTCCGAGCGTCGGACGTGCAGGCGTCCCGGAGATACGATTCCAGCTTCGCCGGGGCCAGGGTATACGTGCGCTCATCGATGTCGACGAAATCCGGACGGGCACCGACCTGGGAGATCGCCTCGGCGGTGGCGATGAACGTGAGCGGCGACGTCAGGACCGTGTCGCCGGGCCGTACACCGGCGGCGAGGAGGGCCAGCCGCAACCCGTCCGTGCCGTTGGCCATGCCGACGCAGAACCGTGTCTCGCAATACTCCGCAAAATCAGCCTCGAACTCGTGGACCATCGGGCCACCGACGAAGCCGGCGGTGTCGAGCGCCGCGTCGAATACCGAGCGCAGCTCGTCCCGGAGTTCGCGGTGAACGGTGAGGAGATCGACAAAGGGGATGTTCGCAGTGCTCACAGAACCCTCCGCTCTAGAACAGGGTGTAGATGAACGGCGCCACCGCGGTGCCCTGGGCCAGAACGACGAGGCCGCCGAAGAGCACCAGCATGATCACGATGGGCAGGAGCCAGAGCTTCTTTCGCTCTCTCATGAACATCCACAGCTCGACCACGAATTCGCCCATGTCTCAGTCCCCCTTCAAAACTGCTTCGTCATGTGTGCGCCGGGACGCGTCGTTCGCGGCACCCGATACGTCGCCGCCTCGGGATCGAACGCCCGCCGCATCGGATCGCGACCGGCGAGCTTGAGCACGAGGCCGGTCGGGGTGACGACGCCGAAGAAGATCAGGCCCAGGACGATCCGGGTGTTGACCCAACCGAGCGCGTCGCCGAGCGACATCCAGACGCGATGCGCGGGAGCCAGCACCGCCGGCGCCACGAGGGCCGGGACGACGAGCGCGAGCGCGAGACCGAGCGCCCACGATCGGACACCTTGGCCGCGCGCGACAGCCGGCCACAACCCGATCAGTCCGAAGATGCCGCCCACGATCAAGCCGAAATGGCGAAGCGATGTCCGATCCTCGCGCGTGGTCATCCGCCCTTCCTCAGTCGAGCTCGAATTCGCGCCGCCAGTCGGTGTCATCGGCCAGCGGCTTCTGGTCGGCCTTCTGGAGAAGACAATTCTCGGCCACCAGCACGTCGATCTCGGTTCGCATGAAGCATCGGTAGGCATCCGCGGGGGTGCACACGATGGGCTCCCCTCGCACGTTGAAGGAGGTATTCACCAACACCCCGCACCCGGTCTGCGCCTCGAAGGCCTTCAGCAGGCGGTAGTAGCGGGGGTTGGTCGCCTCGTGCACGGTCTGGACGCGCGCCGAGTAGTCGACGTGGGTGACCGCGGGGATATCGGACCGCGCAACGTTGAGCCGCTCGATGCCCCACAGGTGTTCGTGCTCGGGCATGACCGGCGTCCGCCGCCGCTCGAGTACCGGCGCCACCAGCAGCATGTACGGACTGTCGGCGTCCAGATCGAAGTAATCCGCCACTCGCTCGCGAAGTACCGAGGGGGCAAAGGGCCGGAACGACTCCCGGTATTTGATCTTCAGGTTCATGATCGACTGCATCCGGGGATTCCGGGGGTCACCCAGGATGCTCCTCGCCCCCAGGGCACGGGGGCCGAACTCCATCCGTCCCTGAAACCAGCCGATGACCTTGCCGGCGGCCAACTCGTCCGCGACGCGTTCGAACAGTTCGGAGTCGGAGAGCCGTACGTACGGGGCTTCCTGCTTCACCAGGAAGAGCTCGATCTGCTCGTTGGTGTACGAAGGGCCGAGGAAGGCGCCCCGCATCGCGTCCTCGGGCGGAACGGTCTTGCGGGCGCGCCCTTCCAGGCGGTACCAGGCCGATTGCGCGGCGCCGATCGCGCCCCCCGCGTCCCCGGCGGCGGGCTGGATCCACAACCCCTTGAACGGTCCCTCACGCTGGATCCGTCCATTCCCGACGCAATTCAGGGCGACGCCGCCGGCCAGGCACAGGTTGTCCGCGCCGGTCTCGCGGTGCACCGTTCGCGCGAGCCGGAGCATGACCTCTTCGGTGACGTCCTGGATCGACCGCGCCAGGTCCATCTCGCGCTGGGTCAGCCGCGTCTCCATCTCACGCGGGGGGCCACCGAACAGTCGGTCGAATCGCGCGTTGGTCATGGTGAGGCCGGTGGCGTAGTTGAAGTAGTCCATGTTCAGCCGGAACGTCCCGTCCGCCTTGAGGTCCAGGAGATCGTCGTAAATGGCCTGGACGTACTTCGGGCTTCCGTAGGGGGCGAGCCCCATGATCTTGTACTCGCCCGAGTTGACCTTGAAGCCGGTGTAGTAGGTGAACGCCGAGTAGAGCAGTCCGAGCGAGTGCGGAAATGGGATCTCCCACAGGGCGGTGAGCTCGTTGCCTTCGCCGAGCCACGCCGACGTCGTCGCCCACTCCCCCACTCCGTCCATGCAGAGGACGGCGGCGCTGTCGAAGGGCGACGGATAGAAGGCCGAGGCCGCGTGCGACTCGTGGTGTTCGCCGAAGAGCAGCGGCGGCAGATCACGCGGCTTGGCGCCCGGCTCCAGGGCCGCGAGATCCCGCTGGAGCAGACGCTTCAGGAACAGCTTCTCTTTCAGCCACACCGGCATCGCGCGCAGGAACGACGGCAGACCGCGAGGGGCAAACGCGACGTACGTTTCCAGCAGGCGCTCGAACTTGATCAGCGGTTTGTCGTAGAAGGCGATGTAGCGCAGATCGCCGAGGCCAATACCGCCCTCGCGGAGACAGTAGCGGATCGACTCGCTCGGGAACCCGGCATCCTGTTTCTTCCGGGTGAATCGCTCTTCCTGCGCGGCCGCGATGACCTCACCGTCTCGCAGCAGGCACGCGGCACTGTCGTGATAGAACGCGGAGACGCCCAGGATATCCATCAACCGACCACGAGCTTGCGGCAGTAGAACGCTTCCGCGTAGTCGTCGGAGGCGTTGCACTCCATGCCGCGAAGACGAAGCATGGAACGGAAGAGGTCCTCATCGAACCATCGCTTCCCGACCTGGCTGGGGAACCCCGTCATGATCGCCTCGATCTTCCGGCGGCCGAGCGACGGGTCGAGCGGTACAAAGACATTCGGACTTCCCAGGTCCCCGTCATACTTCGGGATTTCGTACTCGAGAATGAGATGGTCCCGGAACGTATTCCAGGTCAGCTCGGAAATCAGACGGTGGTCCTGGTGGAGATCGCCGCGGTAGTGCGTCAAGATGAGGTCCGGCGACACCTCGGTCTTGAGCTCCTCGAAACTCTCTTTGACGAGGCCGGCCTCGTAGGGCAAGAAGCCGTCCCGGAATTTCTGGATGATGATCCGCACCCCCGACGCCCCCCGGAGCAGCGCCTCGGCGCTCTGGAGCGCCTCGGCCTCCCGTCGGGCGTCCGACGTGAAGACCACCCACGTGAACGCCGGCGGAGTCGGCTCCTGGATGAGCTTGAGGACGGTGCCAGCGCAGCCGATCTCCAGGTCGTCGCAATGCGCTCCCAGACAGAGGACCTGGCGCGGGGACGAGGCAACGTGGCCCAGGCGCAGCTCAAGCATTCCGCACTCGCTCGTCGCGGGAGCGCCAGATTTGCCAGGGGACGTGGCCGCGAGCGTTCATGTCGTCGAACGCCTGCTTGTCCTTGAAGGTGTCGAGGCAGGCCCAGAATCCCTCGTGACGGTAGGCCATCAGCTGCTCCAGTCCGATGAGCCGCTGGAACGGCTCCTCGACCAACTCCTCGCCGTCCTTGAGGTAGTCGAAGATTTCCCGCTTGAACACGAAGAAGCCCCCGTTGATCCACAGGTCGGCGTCGCTGACGTGGCGGATGTCGCGCACCACCCCGCCCCGATCCACGGACACCGTGTGAAAGGTCTGATTCGGACGGACGCAGACGAAGCTCGCGATCTTGCCCTGGTCGTGGAAGTGATCGAGGTAGCGGTCGAGGGGCAGGTCCGACAGCCCGTCGCTGTAGTTGGCCAGGAACGCGGAGTCCCCCCCGAGATGGTCCCGGATCGCGCAAAGGCGCTGGCCGATGTTCGACTGCAGTCCCGTGTCCACGAACGTGATGTTCCAGTCCGCGATATCGCGGCTGTGCAGGCGAATGTCGCGATCCTTGCCGGAGAGCTGAAAGTCGTTCGACAGCCACTCGTCATAGTCGATGAAGTACTGCTTGATGAGATCGCCGCGATAGCCCAGGCAGAGGATGAAGTCCGTGTGACCGAAGTGCGCATAGTACTTCATGAGGTGCCAGATCATCGGCCGGAAGCCGATGCTGACCATCGGCTTCGGCACCGTGTCCGAGTGCTCTCGCAACCGTGTGCCAAAACCTCCGCAAAAGAGGACGACTTTCATGGTTCCTTTGGCCTCCGTCGAAAGAATCAGTACGACTTGACGAGGGGACGCATACGGATCTCCGTCACCTCAGCCGTGCGCGGTAAACGCAACGCCGCCACCACGATTTCCGCGACGTCGTCGGGCTGGACCAGCAGCGAGGGGGTGTAGGGGCGGCCTTCCTGCCGGAAGATCCGTGCCTGCCTCGCCGTCGCCGTCCGCCCGAGATAGACGCTAAGCACTCGCACGCCGTCGGCATTGACCTCGGCCCGAAGCGCATCGGCGATCGCCCTGAGGGCGTGCTGGGTCGCGGCGTATTGTCCGACCCCGGCCCGGGCTTCGAGCCCCACCGTGGAGTTCACGAACACCACCTGCCCGCGGCAGGCGCGAAGCAGCGGCAGGACGCCTTGGATGAGCAAGTAGGGTCCCCGCACGTTGGTCCGGTACTGTTGGTCGAGATCGGCGATGGGCGCCTGCTCGTGCGCGTGCATCGCAAAGGCGCCGGCGCTGAGCACCAGGATGTCGACAGCCCCGACGTCGCAGCCGAGCCGCCCGATGGCCCCGCGGACGGACGCATCGCAGGTCAGATCCGCGGAGTACGCGAAGACCTTCTCGGTCAGGCCACGCGCCTGACCGGCCAGATCTTCCAGGGCGCTCAGATCCCGGCCGAGCAGGTACAGCTGAGCCCCGGCCGACGCCAGGCTCAGACTGATGGCTCGCCCGATGTCGCTCGTCGCTCCGACGATGAGGGCAACCTGTTGAGTGAGCGAAACCTGGGTCACGGCATCTCCTTCAGAAGTCCGTGGTCCCGAAGCGCCCTCACCGAGAGGTTCAGCGTCTCGAAGGGAAGCCCGGTGTGCTCGGCGATGTCGAGCACGGTGTGCTGGCCGTCGGACAGATTGAGCGCCCACAACGTCGCCATCTCGCTCGCCGGAGAGTGAGCGGGACCGCCAACCGTATGGTAGAGGCCGCGCCGGCCGAGCTGGGGCTCGCACTTCGGGTTCTGATTGACGTAGGTCCGGTCGTTCTCCAGCACGTGCACGATCTCGAGGCACGCAGTCAATGCGGCCGCGAGCTGCGCGGGGACGACGAACTGAAGATCGTCGGCCGACGTGTGGTATTCGGGGTAGCGCCCATGGGGGGTTCGCGAGAGCCGCCCCACCGGCAGATTGAAACCGGGCGAACAGAACTGGCGCTCGTCGTAGCCGTAGGGCGAGAAGTCGAGGATCTCGTGATCCCCGCGCTGCCGCAGGACGTGCGCGGCCACCCGATCGACGACGGCGTCGCCCCGCCGGCTCCTCTTGTACGTCAGTCGCCCGGCATCCCCGAGGCCGGTGAGGACGAGGCCGTGGCGGATGCCGGTCACCACGGATTCGTTGCGCGCGAGCCAGGCGATCGCTCCGATGGTGCCGGGGGCGAACAGGAATCGATAGGAGTACCGGCGCGAGACCTGCCCGAGGTAGCGAGCCAGATACGCGCCCACGACGACTCCCGACAGGTTGTCGTTGGCCAGCGACGGGTGGCACACGTGGGAAGAAATGAGGACCTCGTCCGTCGACTCCCCCGGCAAGAACGCTTCGCCATAGGCCAGGGAGCCCGCCTCGAGCGATGCATCGATGCACACGTCGTACTCGCCGGGCTCGAGCGCCTCGAGCTGCCGCTGGCTGAGGCAGAAGCCCCAGGTCTCCGCGTAGTACGAGGTTCGATAGGGGATCCAATCCGGCCGGTCGGGAATCGTGAACAAGTGGGGCTTCAGCGCCTCGAGGGACATGCGAGCGCGCACGGGAACGCTGTGACTGACGACGTGCAGGTTCGAGCGCTGGAAATCGACCACGCGCTCGCCGCGGGCGTTCTTGATGTAGGCATCCCGGATGTTCCACTCTCGCGGAACCGTCCAGTCGAACGCCTCGGTGCCGCTGGGCACCTCGTGCAGAGTCACGGGGGCGAGCCGCTGAAGGCGCCTCAGGGTCTCGCGGACCCCCTCGCCGGTGATGCTCCGGCAGATCGGGTAGAGGTCGGCAATCCAGTCCGCGAGCTGTCGACCGAGCGCCCGCTCGTCCAGCCCCGCGCGCAGCTCGTCCAGGGTCATGGGGCGCCGACCTCGGCCGGCCGGAAATCGGGATAGCGCTGGTCGCGCTCGATAATCGTGCGCTGGTCCTCGGGCCAGGAGATCCCGAAGAGCGGATCGTCCCAGCGGATGCCCCGCGCGTGCTCGGGCACCCAGAACTCGGAGATCTGATAGAAGATCTCGGTTTCGTCCTCGAGCGTCTGGAACCCGTGGGCGCAGCCGATCGGGACGTAGAGCATCTTGCGGTTGTCGGCCGTCAGCACGACTCCGACGTGCCCCAGGAAGGTCGGGGAGTCGGGACGAAGATCGACGATCACGTCGTAGAGCGCGCCGCGCGTACAGCGGACGATCTTGGTCTCCGCGGCCGGCGGCACCTGATAATGGAGGCCGCGCAGGGTGCCTTTTCGCTTGTTGAAGGACGTGCTGCACTGAGCGACGCGCGTGTCGAGGCCGTGCGCCTTCAGCTCGCGCTCGCACCACGTCCGGGCAAAGAGTCCGCGGGCGTCCTCCGACGGCTCGGGGTCGATGACGAACGCTCCCGGAAGGGCGGTCTCGGTGAAGATCACTGATAGACCTTGACGTCGGGGATCGGGACGAGAAACTGACCACCCCAGCTTCGAATGTCGGCGACCTGTTCCATGATCTCGTCCTTCACGTTCCAGGGAAGAATGAGCACGTAGTCGGGTCGGGTTTGCCGGAGCATCTCCGGCGCATGGATCGGCAGGTGGGTGCCCGGCAGGAATTTGCCCTGCTTGTAGGGATTCCGATCCACCGTGTAGTCGAGAAAGTCCCGTCCGATGCCGCAATAGTTCAGGAGCGTGTTGCCCTTCCCGGGCGCGCCGTAGCCGGCGATCCGCTTGCCCCGGCGCTTGGCGGCGATCAGGAACTCGAGGAGCCGCCGCTTGGTCTCGTGGACCTGCTCGGTGAAGGTGGCGTAGCGGTCCAGACGGTCGAACCCTCCCGCCTCCTCGCGGGCGCGGAGCTCGTGGACCCGGTGACCAACGGGTTTGCTCCCGTCGTCGACGTGGCGCGCATAGATGCGCAACGAGCCGCCGTGCGTGGGGAGCTCCTCGACGTCGAAGAGGGTCAGTCCGTGAGCGGCAAAAATGCGCTCGACCGACAGCAAAGAGAAGTACGAGAAATGCTCGTGATAGATCGTATCGAACTGGTTCTCCTCGATGAGCCGCATCAGGTGCGGGAACTCCACGGTGGCGACGCCGCCCGGCTTGAGCAGCAGTCGCATGCCGCCCACGAAGTCGTTGAGGTCAGAGACCTGCGCGAGGACGTTCGCGCCGCACAGCAAATCCGCCCGATGGCCGGAAGCGACGAGCTGGGCCGCCGCCTGCCGACCGAACATCTCCGTGACGGTCGGCACGCCCTTGGCGATGGCCGCGGCCGCGACGTTCCGCGCGGGCTCGACGCCGAGCACGGGGATGCCCTTGGCCACGAAGTACTGGAGCAGGTAGCCGTCGTTGCTGCCCAGCTCGACGACCTGGCTGGCCGGGGTGAGGCCCAGGCGCGCCGTGATCATGTCCACGTAGCCCTTGGCGTGAGCCAGCCAGCTGTCGGAATACGATGAGAAATAGGCGTACTCCCGAAAGATGGCCTCGGGGCTGACATATTCCTCGACCTGCACGAGAAAGCACGCATGGCAGACGTACACGTGCAGGGGGTAATACGGCTCCATGTGATTGAGCTGCTCGGCCGTCACGTAGCTTTCGCAGAGCGGCGACACGCCGAGGTCGACCACGGTGTGACGCAGCTCGGTGGAGCAGAAGAGGCAGGCGGCCATGCTAGGCCACCTTCCAGCGCAGGGTCGCGTCCACGCGACCCGAGGTGAGAAGCCCTTTCAGATGGTCAATCCGCTTGAACCGCGGTCCCTCGTAGTCTTCGAGCGCGAGCCCGCCGCTTCGGTACGCGGCGTAGAGCTCCTCGGCGCCACGGCGGGCATTCCACTGAGGCTTGAACTCGGGCAGCAGACGGTGGATCTTGCCGAAATCCACCCGGTAGCACCGCGGGTCGGGCCCACCGTCCTCCGCGTAGTCGATGCGCGAGCCGGGGACGACGTCGCGAACGATCTCGGCCAGCTCGCGGATCCGATAGTTCTCCTCGCTCTGGCCGACGTTGAGGGCCTGATTGTGGACGATCTCGCGGGGGGCGGACAGCGCCGCGAGGAACGCCCGCGCGATGTCTTCGATGTGCACGATGGGACGCCACGGGCTCCCGTCGCTCTTGACGTGCACCCGGCCCGTGGTGAACGCCCAGGCCACGAGGTTGTTCAGCACGAGATCGAACCGGAGCCGCGGCGACACCCCGTAGGCCGTGGCGTTGCGCAGGAACGTCGGGCTGAAGTCGTCGTTGGCCAGTCGCGCGGCATCCCCCTCCACGCGGACCTTGGAGATCGCGTACGCGGTGATCGGGCTCAGCGCGGCGGTCTCGTCCACGAGCTTGTCGCCGGCCGCGCCATAGCTGCTGCACGAAGACGAATAGAGGAAGCGCGACACGCCGGCGTCCCGCGCGAGCTGGGCCAAATGAACTGACGCGACGTGGTTGATGTCGTACGTGAGCTGCGGGTTCAGGTCTCCCAGCGGATCGTTCGACAGCGCCGCCAGGTGGATGACCGCCTCGAATCCTTCCAGGTGTGCCCGCGTGATGTCCCGAAGGTCCAGACATAGCTCCGGAACATCCTGAATGCCCGACGTGAACGTCGACTGCCGGAAGAGATCACTGTCGAGACCGACGACGTCATGTCCGGCGCCGAGCAGCATCGGCACCATCACGGTCCCGATGTACCCCTTGTGTCCGGTGACTAGGATGCGCATGATCCAAACCCCGCCAAATCCAGAAAAGCGTTCACGATCGCACCTGGGCCCGGTCGAGCTCGACGAGTCGTCCGCGCTCGGCCAGCGATTGGGTCGCCGCTTCGAGGATGCCCACGATCCGAAGCCCGGCCTCGCCGTCGGTGATCACGGGCGCCCGGTCTTCGATGCAACGGATGAAGTGCTGGGCCTCCGTCTTCAGGGCTTCCGTCATGTCGAGTTGGGGAGCCCACATGTCACCGGTCCGGTAGCTGATGAGGAGCCGGTAGAGGTTCTCCGCGGTGTTCGCGAGCTGGATCCCCTTGTCGTACACCTTGACCTTCTCGCTCGGCTCCAGATCGTCGTAGACGACCATGCGCCGGCTGCCGCCGATGAGCGTGCGCCGCACCTTGACCGGGGCCAGCCAGTTGACGTTGATGTGGGCGATCAGGTTCGTCTCGAAGAACAGGGTCAGGTAGGCGATGTTCGCGGGCTGGCCCGGCACATGGCTCATGCCGGTCGCGGCGACGGCGTACGGCTTGGGACCGAGGACGTAATCCATGATGGCGAGGTCGTGCACTGCGAGGTCCCAGACCACGTTGACGTCGTGCTGGAACAGTCCCAGGTTCACGCGTACGGAGTCGTAGTAGTTGATCTGGCCCAACGCGTTGCTGGCGATGAGCTCCTGGATCCGTCGCACCGCCCCGGTGTACACGAAGGTGTGATCCACCATGAGGACGCAGCGCCGCCGATCCGCCTCGTCGATGAGCCGGAAGGCCTCTTCGGAGGTCGCCGTCATCGGCTTCTCCACGAGCACGTGCTTGCCGGCCTGCAGGGCCTGCAGGGCGAACTCACCGTGGGTCGAAACCGGGGTCGCGATCACGATGGCGTCGACCGCCGGATCGTCGAGGAGATCCCGGTAATCGCTCGTGGTTTCGATGGTGGGATAGCGTTTCCGGGCCAGGGCCAGCCGGTCGGATCGCAGGTCGCAGACCTTGACGACACGCGCGTCGGCCACTTCGTTGAAGTTGCGGACGAGATTCGGACCCCAGTATCCGTAGCCGACCACGCCGACGCCGATCACCCTCGGTCCTCCGTGGCCCGCACATCGGCCATGCAACGCGCCGGCACGCCGTAGACGAGGCCGAAATCGGGCACGTCGTGGGTGACGACCGCCCCCGCCCCCACCAGCGCGCCCTCGCCGATGGTCCTCCCGCACAGGACCACCACGCCCGATCCGATCGAGGCGCCTCGCTTCACCAGCGTGGGCACGACCGTCCAGTCGTCTTCGCTCTGCGGGTGTCCATTGCTGGTCGCTCTCGGATAGCGATCGTTGGTGAACATGACGCCGTGCCCGATGAACACTTCGTCCTCGATCGTGACGCCCTCGCAGACGAACGTGTGCGACGAGATCTTGCAGCGGTCGCCGACGGAGGCGCGTTTCTGGATTTCGACGAAGCTCCCGATCTTCGTGTCGTCACCGATCGAACATCCATAGAGATTCACGAGGTCGGGGCGTGGGATCTTGACTCGCTGCCCGAGCTTAACGTCCGCGCTGATCGGCATAACCTTGCCTCCGCCGGCGCCCGCCGGCTCTGGAGAATCCGAACGATGGAGTGAGGGGGACCCAAGGGGCAATGGGACGGCAACGCATTCAGTACGCTCCGCCACCGAACAACACCGCCCGCGGCGTCTGCAGGAGGATCTTGAGGTCGAGCTGCACCGACCACATCCGCGCGTACTCGAGATCGAGACGCACCATGTCGTCGAAACAGACCTTGCTTCGGCCCTTCACCTGCCACAGGCCGGTGATGCCGGGCTTGACTTCCATGAGCCGCCGGCGATGCCAGATGTCGTAGGCCTCGATCTCGTACGGGATCGGGGGCCGCGGACCCACCAGCGACATTTCCCCGCGCAGCACGTTGAGGAATTGCGGAAGCTCATCCAGGCTGGTTCGCCGGAGAAACCGCCCGACCCTCGTCACTCGTGGATCATCGGTGATCTTGTAGGGAAGGTGCCCGTTCGAGCCGGCACCGGACGCCTGCGCCGATCCCTCGATGTACCGCGTGACGAACTCGCGGTGGCGCTGAGGATCACTCTCGGCGTGCATGGAGCGGAACTTCAAGAACGTGAACGGGACACCATACCGACCGAGCCGCTGTTGGCGAAAGAAGATCGGCCCCGGCGACGTGAGCCTGATGGCGGCGGCGATGACCAGGAAACACGGGGAAAAGAGCAATAAGGCCATGGCGCTGCCGAAGAGATCGATGCCGCGCTTCACCGCCCGCGAGACCTTTTTCTCCGCGTCGCGCTGAGTGAGATCCGGATACATCGTCGGCTCTCCGCGATCGGGCAGTGCGTCGTCGGGAAACCAATGAAACGAGAGGCCCAGATGCTGTCGTTCCTCCGGCGTCAGGACCGACTCCAGCGCCGCGGACAGCCGTCCCCGGAGAATGGGGAGGGCCAATCGGTCGTCGGCGTCCCCGAGCTCCGTGAAAATCACGCCCAGAATTCCGTTCGCCGCGTACCATCCCGCGATGTCGGTCTCCCGGATCCGGGCCAGGACCGCGGTGACCGTCTTGCTCCGGGGTCGCTCGCCGTTTCCGTTCTCGGCCTGAGTTCCGAAATCGATCAGCATGAGCAGAAATCGCTTGCCCGAGCGTTCCGCGCGCTTCCGCTCGAGACTCAGCGCCCGCAGAAATAGAGGTTCGGGCAGGAGCTCGCTCGGCCGAGTCGAAAATCCCTGCCCCGAGAGCACGCGCGGCCCGTCCGGCGAATTCTGCAGCGTGCGCGAAAAGAAAAATTTTCGAGCCATGACCGTTACGCCGCCTCGAGCACGGTGCAATCGAGATGAACGGCCACACTCCGTCGAAGGAGCTCGACGGATACCACCAACAGACCCTTCTTGGGACTGCTCCTGACCACGATCCCCTCGACATCGGCCAGCGGGCCGCGCGTCACGCGCACCCGTTGCCCCGCGCAGAGGTAGGGGTGCGGCAGTACGGGAACGCCGCTCGAGCTGATTCGCTGGATGGCCTCGATTTCCGCGTCGGGGACCACGGCCAGTCGGTCCCAGCGCTCGCCGAGCACGCGGACGAGGCCGCGCGCCTTGCACACCTCGAGATAGCTCGTCTTGTCGATGGCATGGCGGAGAAACACGTAACCGCTGAACAGAGGCAGGCGGGCGAGACGTCGGACGCCGCCGCGCCGAGACCACGACTGCACCGTAGGCAGGAACGGGGCAAAGCCGTGGGCGGCGAGCTGATCATGGACCGCCTGCTCGCAATTGCTCCGTGTCCAGAGCACGTGCCAGCGATCCGTCTTCGATTCCGCAGCCGCTTCTGCCAAGGCTTCGCCCCCTTTGATCTCTCCCCGGTTGCCCGGGCCGACCAATCACCGCATTCATATGCTGCGCAGCCCGACATCCGAGCTACGCCTGCCCGCTCCGCCGCCTGTATCACCCAGGTGTCAGCGGAGGGCAGTCCGTCTCCTGCGCTTCTCATTTCGGTTCGTGAAGAAGCCCCAGGCCGAGCGACGACGCCCCGTCGTGGGCGTCCCGCCGGTCCGGCCATCCGTTCCGTAGGCGGCCGCGTACGCGTCATCGAGTGTCGCGTCGTCGCCGCCGTTGAAGACGACGCCCAGGACCTTCGACGAATCCAGGACCCGCGCGGCCTCGTCGAACATCTTGATCGGCGTCTTGTGAGCCCTCACCACGAGCAGGAAGCCGTCCACGTGCTTGCCGATGATCCGGCAATCGGGCAGCGGCACCAGCGGCGGGGTGTCGACGACGACGTAGTCGTATTGCAACCGCGCCTCTTCGAAGAGCTGTCCGAGCCGCGGCGATTTCAGGAGTTCATACGGTGACGGGGTCAGCGTCCCCGCCGGCAGCACCGACAGATTGAACGGCGGACACGGCCGCACCACGTCGACGAGGGTCAGGGTGGTGTCGAGGATCGCGTCGGCGAGACCGCGTCGAGCCTCGCCCATCCCCAGGTACTGATGCACGGAGGGACGGCGAAGGTCGGCGTCGATCAGTACCACCCGCGCGTCCGATGCCTGGGCGAGGGCGCCCGCGAGATTGATGGCGGTCGTCGTCTTCCCGTCCCCGACGGTCGGCGCGGAAACGGCGAGGATCGACACCTGCTGGACCCGATGCGCCTGCTCGACCATGTAGCGAAGCGTCCGATACTGCTCGGCCTTCGGCGAGATCGGATCCAACAAGCTCACCAGATGGGGGTCGATGCCTCCCGCGGGCCTCAGCGCCCGGACCGCGGGGGTCGGCGGCTGAACCGAGGGAAACGAGATGGCCGAGGGGGGCGGGAACGCGGCCGGCGCGCTGGAAATGCGCTCACTCGCACGCTGAGTCCGGACCGCGGGGAGCGTGGGCTCGCTGAGACCGCGATCACGCCGCGCCTGCTCGAGGGCTTTGACGACCTTGTCGTTCATGGCCGGGGCTTCACGAGCAGCCCGATGAGCTCCTCGTTGCCATGAGCCAGGTAATACGAGACGGCCACGAGCGCGACGAGGCCGGCGCTGGTGGCCATCGTCGCGAGTCGGAACCGGGTGCGTTGCCGGGCCGCGTCCGCGTCCGTCACGATCTTCGGAATGCTGACGAGGACGGGGAACGACGTGCGCCCTCTCACCTGCTCGACCGTATGGAAGGACGTGTCGAGCTTCTCGGCCACGATGACCGCGGCCGCCGCGAGATCGATCGCGACCACGAAGACGATGAGGAGCAGCTTGAGCGGACTGCCCACCGGCCGCGTGGGAACCGCCGCCGCCTCGATGATCCGGAACTGCTCGCTCTTCTGCCGCTGTTCCATACTCTCGGCGATCTGGGCGTCGCCGTAACGCTTCAGGAGGCTCTGGTAGACGTCTCGGGTGGTTTCGTAGTCGCGGGCCAGCTCCTTGTATTCCTGCTCGCGCTCGGGGATCTTCTCGATCCGTTGCTGATAGGCGGTGATCGAGCCTCGCAGGTGAGCTTCCTCAGTTTTGAGGACCTTGAGCTCGGTTTCCGACTCGGTGAGCGCGGCCTTCAACGGGGAGGCGACCGTGCCCGTCCCCGCCGAGGCCGTCGGCTCCGATCCGCCTTTGGCCTTGGCGTCAGCCAGCTCGCGCACGAGCGCCGCGATCTCCGACTGCGTCTGGAGAACGTCCGGGTACTTGTCGCTGTAACGCGAGCGCAGCTCGGCGAGCGTCTGCTGGAGCCGCGCCAGCCGCGCGGGGCCGCTCTCCGGGGTTCCCCCGGGGCCGCCCGATCCGGCGAAGCCGAGGGGTCCCGCCTCGCTGATCTGCGCGCTCAGGAAGCTCCTCCGCTCTTGAGCGCGCGTCTGACCATCGGCGTTGAGCCGGAGCTGCATCTGGAGCCGCTCCAGCGTGGCCAGGTTGGCCTCCATCTGCTGAGGGAGCTCGCCCAGGTGGCGCCGCTTGAACTCGCTGACGTTGCGCTCTTGCTGATCGAGGCGCTGCTTGGTTTGCTCGAGCTGCACGCGCAGGAATTCCGCCGTACCGCTCGCCTGAAGCTCGCGGGCTTTCACGTTCTCGTCGATGTAGTAGGAGGCCAGCGTGTTGGCGACGTCGGCGACCGTCTTCGGGTCGGTGCCCTGGTAGCTCAGCGTGAACGCGATGGGCCCCTGCGTCTCGCCCTTCGTCTCCCCTCCCTTGATCTCGAGGTGGATATCGCTGCGCATCCGCTCGATGAGCTGGTCGGCGGAAATCCGCTTCTGGAGATCCTTGTAGAGGCCGAACCGCTCGCGGAGGGCTTCCAGGCGCGACCGGCTGAGGGTTTCCTGACTGATGGTCTTCAGTCGCGTCTCGACCAGGCTCGTCACCGTGGGCGAGACCAGCTTCTCCGGAATCTCCTGACGGATGACGAGGACGGTCACTGTCGCCCGATACACGCGCGGAATGGCGGTGACCACGGTCAAGCCGATGGCCAGCGGCACCAGGAAGGCCAGGGTGGCCAGCCACTTGCGCCGCTTCCAGACCGCGCGTAGCCAATCAAACGTGTCTGACATGATCTCCAGGGTGAAGCACGGTGTCTTGCGTCACGGACGAGTGACGGGGGCAAGACGCGTACCACACCTGACACAGTCGCGCGCACGATCCTATCTCGTTGAAATTACGTATAAGATCGAGCCATCTCGGAAGAGACCTCTACCGGCGGGGGGGGAGTTGCGGGCGCCATCGACGTCGGCCGAAGATTGTGAAATACATCGAAATCAAGTAGTTATCGTCCGTCACCCACCTCCGATTTCGGCGACGAACGAGGCATCAGAGCGGCTCGGATCAGTCTAACGTGTTGATTCAACGGCCTAATTACAGGATCCCGCAGTTCGTCAGAGGTCACCGAGCAGGACGACGGGGTATGTAGCGCGGGACCGCGATGTGAAGTGCGCTGTCGGTCAGCGATCCTCAGGCGGGCGGTTGAGGCAGTTCGAGCTGGCCCTGTGAGGGGCCAGCTCGGCCGGCTTGGCGTCGCTGGGGCGCGGCCGAGCGACGCCCCACGCGCGGCTGCGGAAAGTCGACGCGCAGCCCTCGCGCCTGAACCTGGAACAGCATCTCGGGATCGGGAAGGCCGGCCAGGCGATGTCGACCGAGGCTTCGGAACCGAATGCCGGACGGAGCCGATGTCCCGATCGCCACCCTGGTCGCGGCGGAAACGACGATCTGCCCACCGTAGGCCGCCGAGCACACGCGCGCCGCGGTGTGAACGGGCAAACCGATGTATCCCACGGCCGTCAGCGTCGGCTCGCCGCTATGGATCCCGATGCGGACGCGAACCTCGAGACCCTCACCCCAGGCGCGGTTGCCGAGCTCCCGCTGGATTGTCACCGCCGTCTCGATGGCGGCTTTCGCCTGCTCGAAGACCGCGAAGAACTCGTCGGCGCGGGCGTCGATCTCGCGACCCTGCCCTCGCAGCACGGCGTCCCTGAGGGTGGCCCTGACATCGTTCAGGAAGGCGCCGTAGCGATCGCCCAACTTGCGGAGCAAGGCCGTCGAGCTCTCGATATCGGTCATGAGCAGGGTCACGAACCCGGTGGGAAGCGCCACGGCATCGGTCGACGTCACCTGAGCCTGGCCGTGTCGCCGCTCCGATTGAAGCTGGCCGGTGATGAATCCCACGGGCACGATGCGGAACTTCTTCGCGGCGTTCAGCAGCCGCTTCCGCGCGCGCTCGCGGGCGGCGTCGTTCTCGAAGGCGACCTGGTTGAACCGGGCGAGCGCGTTGCGCACGTGCGCCCGGTCGTGGACGGGCAGCCGCCGCACGCCGCGAGCGTCGACGTAGGCGAAGGCGCTGGCCGGGAGGCCGGCCCGCTTGCTGGTTTTGAGGCGAGCCATGCCCTGGACGATACCGCTGCGCGCGCCTTGACCGCAATCGTCGGGCGGCGCAATATTACTTGGTTCCAGCACAGGATCGCCGCGGCCGGCTGTGGGCAAGCGGTCTGAGGAGAGAAGAGTCGTGAAGAAGAACATCGACCTGGCCATCGGTATCGGCGGCGCGGCCGGTCAGGGTATCGCCACCCCCGGCGACGTCCTGGCGCGGATCTTCGTGCGTCGCGGACTCCACGTCAACGCCTACAACGCCTACCAGTCCATCATCCGCGGCGGTCACATCTTCCTGACCCTCCGCACCAGCGACCAGCCCGTGCTGAGCCACGGCGACAAGCTCGACGTGCTCATGCCGCTGAATCAAGACTCGATGGATCGCCACCTCCGGCTGATGCCGAAGGGCTCGTCGGTCCTGTTCAACAGCGACACGATCAAGCCGGGCGACGTTCCCGCCGGCGTGCAGCTCTGCCCGTTCTCGGTCAAGGCGCTGGCGCC
>DATHGT010000365.1:0-3575 GCA_035317605.1 Candidatus Acidiferrum sp.
AAGGTCGACGCGCAGCGCGCCGGTCGGAAAGACGGTAACGAGCTGTCGAAGCTCGGCGGCCGGATCGACGACGGACATCGCCGATATTGTAAGGGTCTTCACGGTGTATCCTGTGGGGCGTTCGATCCTGGACACCGCCTCGGAGGTATCGGTCCCGACATGCGACGATTCGACCTCGCCACACCCGAGAGCCTCGACGCGTGCCTGAAGCTGCTCGGTTCCCGAGACCGGGAGACGAAGCTGCTGGCCGGCGGTACCGACCTGCTGCCCCAGATGAAGAACGGGCTCACCAAGCCGGCCCTCGTGATCGATCTGTCCGGGGTCGCCGACTTGCGCGTGCTCGCCCCCGACGACGGGCGCGGTTTTCGCGTGGGCGCCGCGGTCACCGCGCGGCAACTCGAGCGCGATCCGCGCGTGAAGGCGACGTATCCGGGGCTCGCCGAGAGCGGCGCGCTGGTCGGGTCGATCCAGGTGCGCAACCTTGCGACCGTGGGCGGCAACATCTGCAACGCGGCACCGTCGGCCGACATGGCGCCCCCGCTGGTCGCGCTCGACGCGGAAGCCGTGATCGCCGGCCCGAAGGGCCGGCGCCGGGTACCGATGGCGTCGTTCTTCACCGGCGTGCGGCAGACCGTGCTCGGACCGGATGAGCTGCTGGTCGAGTTCGTGATTCCGACGCCGGGTCCGCACAGCGGCGGCAGTTATCTGCGTCATACCCCCCGGCGCGAGCTGGACATCGCGGTCGTCGGCGTGGCCTCTCAGGTGACGCTGGGGGACGGCGGCGTGTGCGCGAAGGTACGCATCGCACTCGCCGCGGTGGCGCCGGTGCCGTTGCGTGCGACGGCCGCCGAGCAATCGCTCGAAGGCCAAGCCCTCACGCCCGAGCGAATCGAACGAGCGGCGGCGCTCGCCGTCGAGGCGGCACGGCCGATCTCCGACCAGCGCGGCTCGGCGGAGTTCCGCCGGCATCTCGTGCGCGTCCTCACCCGTCGCACGCTCACTTCAGCGCTCGCCCGCGCGAGCGCGTGATCGCGGAGGCTTTCCCGTGCCCAAGCAGATCCTGAGTTTCACGGTCAACGACGAGCCGGTCGAGACGCTCGTGCAGCCCTACGTCACGCTGCTGGACGCGCTGCGCGAGGACCTCGGCCTCACCGGACCGAAGGAAGGCTGCGGCACCGGCGATTGCGGCGCCTGCACCGTTCACGTCGACGGCCAGCCGGTGGCGAGCTGCCTGATGCTCGCGATGCAGGCCCGCGGACGCTCGGTGCGGACCATCGAAGGCCTCGCCCACGCCGGCGTGCTGCACCCGCTCCAGGACGCGTTCGTGCGCCTCGGCGTGCCGCAGTGCGGGTTCTGCATCCCCGGCGTGCTCATGGCCGCCGCCGCGGTGCTCGCGGAGCACCCGCGTCCGACCGAAGAAGACATCCGCTACGGAATCGCCGGCAACCTCTGCCGGTGCACCGGCTACACCAAGATGGTCGCGGCGATCACCGAAGCCGCAGGGAGCCTGACATGAGCACCGTGATGAAGACCACGCGTGACGTCCGCGGCGTCGGCCTTTCCATTCCCCGTCCCGACGGGCCCGAGAAAGTCACGGGGCACGTGCAGTACGTGGCGGACATCAAGCTCAAGGGCCTGCTCCACGCCAAGCTCCTGCGCAGCCCGCACGCCCACGCGCGGATCGTGAGCATCGACGTGAGCCGGGCCCGCGCGCTGCCCGGCGTGCGCGCGGTGCTGACCGCCGCCGACATCCCCGAGCTGAAGCGCAAGGCGCCCACGCGCGCCCACGCCGTGCTCGCCATCGACCGCGTGGTCTTCTCGGGCCAGCCGGTAGCCGCGGTGGCCGCCGACGAGCTGGCCATCGCCGAGGAAGCGCTCGATCTCATCGACGTGAAGTACGAGGTGCTGCCGGCCTCGGTCGATCCGCTCCAGTCGCTCAAGCCGGGCGCCCCGCCCGTGGCCGACGCCGGCACCGAGGCCGACGCCAGCGAGGCCCTCGCCCACTCCGCGGTGGCCATGGCGAAGTCCGACGACGCGCCGCCCAAGGCCGTCAACGTCACCCAGACCGCGAACGTCAAGCGCGGCGACGTGGCCAAGGGCTTCGCCGAGTCCGACGTGATCGTCGAGAAAACCTATCGAGTGCCGATGGTCCACCAGGGCTATCTGGAGCCCCACGCCGTGCTCGCCGAGTGGGACACCACCGGCCAGCTCACGCTGTGGGCGAGCACGCAGGGCTCGTTCAACACGCGCGCGGAAGTCGCGGATGTGCTCGGGCTGGAGGAGAACCGGATCAAGGTCATCCCGGTGGAGTGCGGGGGCGGCTTCGGCGGCAAGATCCGCGCGCTCTGCGAGCCCATCACCGCGCTGCTGGCCCGCGCCACCAGGCGGCCCGTGCGCTACGTGATGACCCGCCGCGAGGAGCTGGAGGCGGGCATGCCCGCGCCCCAGGTCATCATCCGTCTCAAGACCGGCGCCAAGCGCGACGGAACGTTGATGGCTCTGGAAGCCGAGACCGTGCTGGAGTCAGGCGCCTTCTCGGGCACCGTGCTCGCGGTCAGCTCCGTCTTCCTGGGCAGCCTCTACAAGTGGCCGGCGTTCGACATCAAGGGCTCGGAAGTGCTGACCCACAAGCCGAGCGTGGCCGCCTATCGTGCCCCCGTGGCGCCGCAGACGATCTTCGCCATCGACTCGCAGATGGAGCAGATGGCGCGCGCCCTCGGAGTCGATTCCACCGATTTCCGGGCGCGCCATCTCTCGCGACCGGGTGACCCGATGGTGAACAACCAGCCGTGGGCCAGCAACGGCGCCTTCGAGGTGCTGGAGAAGGCCGCCGCCCATCCGATGTGGAAGAAGCGCGCCGAATGGAAAGCCAGCGGCGGCAACGGCCACGGACTGCGCGGTACCGGCATCGCGCTGGGCGGCTGGCTCGGGGGTCTGCAGCCCACCAGCGCGACCGTGAAGCTCAACACCGACGGCACGCTCGCGGTGCTGACCGGCCAGGTCGACATCGCCGGCACCAACATCTCGCTCGCCCAGATCGCCGCCTCCGCGTACGGCGTCGACATCGAGAAGGTGAAGATCACCACCGGCGACACCGACGTGGCGCCGATGACGGGACTCAGCGCCGGCAGCAAGACCATCTACACGGTCGGCGTCGCGGTGATGCAGGCCGCGCAGGACGCGCGGCGCCAGACGCTGGAGATCGCGGCCGGCGAGCTGGAAGCCGCCATGCAGGACCTCGAGATCGTGGACGGCCGCGTGGTCGTGCGCGGCATGCCCGACAAGGGCGTGACGCTCGCGTCGATCGGCAAGAAGGGCAACCTCTACATGTCGAAGGTGCCACCGGTGATCGGCGTCGGCCACCCGGCCTTCACCCAGCAGGCCCCGGCCTTCGCCGCACAGCTGGCGCGGATCGAGGTCGACCCCGACACCGGCGAGGTGAAGATCCACGACTTCGTGATCGTCCAGGACGTGGGCCACGCCATCAACCCGCTCGCCTGCGAAGGCCAGATGCAAGGCGGCGCCGTCCAGAGCCTCGGCATCGCGCTCACCGAAATCCTCGACTACGACGACCA
>DATHGT010000366.1:0-2542 GCA_035317605.1 Candidatus Acidiferrum sp.
TTCCGCCTGATCGAGAAGAACGTGCGCATCCCCAATCGCGTGTTCGGCGACATGCGCTCGCAGCTCGCGGCCTGTCACATCGCCGAGACCGCGTTCCTCCGGCTCTGCGAGCGCCACGGCGCCGACACCGTGAAGCGCTACATGCGGGAGCTGATCGACTACACCGAGCGCATGACCCGGGCGGCCGTCCGCGAGCTGCCCGACGGCGAATGGACCTTCGAGGACTGGATCGACGACGACGGCATCGACTTCGGCAAGCCGATCCCGCTGAAAGTCACGCTGAAGAAATCCGGCGACACGCTGGTCGCCGACTGGACGGGGTCGTCGCCCCAGGTGAAGGGCGCCATCAACAACACGCTGTCCTTCACCAAGGCCGCCACCTACACGTGCGTGAAGTCGGTGCTGCCCGGTGATATCCCGAACAACGAGGGCTTCTATCGCGCGATCCAGGTGATCGCCCCGCCCGGAACCATCGCCAACTGCGTGCTGCCGGCGGCGACGGCGGCCCGCGGCCTCACCGGCTTCCGCATGGTCGACTGCTGCTTCGGCGCCCTCGCGCTGATGCTGCCCGATCGCGTGTGCGCGGCGTCCGAGGGCGGCAACACCGGCATCTCCATCGGCGGCTACTACGCCGATCGCACCCCGTTCATCTACGTCGACTTCGTGTGCTCGGCGTGGGGCGGCCGCCCGTGGGCCGACGGCCTCGACGGCAACGCCAACATGATGGCCAACATGTCGGCGCAGCCCGCCGAGGTCTGCGAGGTCGAGCACCCGCTGGAAATCCTCTCCTTCGAGTTCATCCAGGACGCGGGCGGTCCCGGCAAGTACCGCGGCGGCATGAGCGTGCGCCGGGAGTATCGATTCCTGGAGGAAGAAGCGGTCCTCCAGGTCCGCGCCGATCGTCAGCGGTTTCTGCCGTACGGTCTCTACGGCGGGCGCCCCGGCACGCCGTCGTCGAACGTGCTGAACCCGGCGACGGAGCCGCGCGTGCTGACCGCGAAGGTCACGACCACGCTCAAGCGCGGCGACGTCTTCCGTCACGAGCAACCCGGCACCGGCGGTTGGGGCGATCCGCTGGAGCGCAATCCCGCGCGGGTGCTCCGCGACGTGCGCAACGAGCTGGTGAGTCTCCACTCGGCGCGCGAGGACTACGGCGTGGTGATCGACGCGACGACGTGGACGATCGACGAGCTCGCGACGTCGCCGCTCCGCGACCAGCTCCGCGCGGCCCGCGGCTGGAACGGGGTCCCCACCGTCAGCCGAGAGTGAGCGCAGGAGTCTCAGGCCCTGCGCGCGATGACGGCGACGGGGCCGCCACCCGTCGGGCCCTGGTGTTCCGCGCCGCCGGAGACGTAGACCATGGGGTCGCCGATGACCGAGGCGATGACGGCGCTGACGACGGCGCGGGCGTGGCGGGTGTGGTTGATGTCTGAGTCGTCGATCATCGTGTGGCGGCGTCCTCTGATGCGGCCGGACGGGGACGCTTCGGCCTTGGCGTAGACGCCGACGATACGGTCCACCGCGTTCTCGCACCCGGCGGCGTCTAGCGCGCGGCGCACCGCCGCCCCGTCGATCGCGTCTTCCATCACGTCGTGGGCGATCAGGAGATCGCTCGCCGAGTCTTCCGCGTTGCCGAGGACGAGGATCTCGTTGTGATGGAGCTCGACGCCGGCCGACGTGGAGGCGACGCGTGAGAAGAGATCCCAGCGCTTGGCGATCGCGGCGTCGCTGACGAGAGCGGCCGGCACTTCGTCGAGCGCGCGCGCGACGCCGAGCGCGGCGGCGGCGCGCGAGTAGCCCATCGAGGCGTAGGTGCTGGTCGTCGCCACACGCTTGCCGGCGGCGGTCGCCTCGGCGATGGCCTCGGCGGTCAGCAGCGGACATTTGATCTGGACGAAGTGGACGTCGGCGGGATCGGCGATGCCCGCGTTTCTCATGGCGTCCTGAACTGCGACCGCGACTTCGCCGAGGTGGGCCATCGTGCCCAGCTCCTCGGGCTCGATCGGCCGTGTGCTCGCGATGCCGGCGACCAGCCCCTTTCCCGGACGCCGCGAGCCGTCGACGTCCCGGCGCACGAAGACCGAGACGTGCGGGGTCATGATGCCTTCGGTGCCGCCGGACATGATGAACTGGACGCGACGTTCCACCTCGGCGGGCGAGGTGCGAAGACGCGAGGCCAGTAACCCGGCGTAGGACGTCGTGGCGAAGCCGCGGGTGAAGTCGTTGACGCAGCCGTTGCCTTCGGTCTTGCCGAGGACGGCGATCACGTGTGCGGCGTCGATCGACCCGGCGTCCAGCGAGGCGGCGAGGCCGGAGACGTCGTCGGGGCCGGACGTGGGGAAGCGGTGGACTTCGACTCGTTGCATCGGTTCCTCCTGGCGCGCGAACTAATGATTCTCGGGGAATTGGTTGACGGTCTCACGTCGGGGGTCGAGCGCCGATTTCGCAGAAAAGAGGAGCGAAGCTCCTCTTTTCGAGGACCCAGGCCAGCCGACCCCCGACGTGAGACCGTCAACCAATTCCGCGAGCTCCATTAGCGCAC
>DATHGT010000367.1:0-2881 GCA_035317605.1 Candidatus Acidiferrum sp.
CACCTTCATGGCTCGCTCCACTGCCGCCTGGGTAACGATCATCCCCACCTCCTTGATGGGGATGACAACCCGGCGGTCGGCTGGGAGCGGTCAAATCATTTGCTCTCGGGAGCGGACAGATGATGTGCTCCCGACACGAACCCCGCCCGTCGCTTGACAGCGCGACGCCCGGCCGCATAGCCTCCCCTTACAACTTCTCCCGAGGGAGTCCAGATGGCGACGTCATACGACGTGATCGTGGTGGGCGGCGGCAACGCCGCCATGTGCGCGGCGCTGTCCGCGCGCGAGGCGGGGGCGCGGACGCTGGTGGTCGAGAAGGCGCCGGAGGCGTGGCGCGGCGGCAACGGGTTCTTCACCGCCGGCGGCTTCCGCTTCGCGTTCAAGAGCTTCGAGGAAGTGTGCGAGATCGTGGGCGACCTCTCCGACGAGGAGAAGGCGTCCATGGACGTGCCGATCTACACCGAGGACAACTACTACGACGACCTCATGCGGGTCACCGAGGACCTGTCCGACGCCGACATGGCCCTCACCCTCGTGCGCGAATCGCAGCCGACGATGCGGTGGATGAAGGGCCAGGGCATCCGCTGGATCCCCATGTTCGGCCGCCAGGCCTACAAGGTCGGCGGGCGCTTCACGTTCTTCGGCAACCTGATCCTCGAAGCGGTGGGCGGCGGGCCCGGGCTCATCGACATGGAGTACGAGTCGGCCAAGAAGGTCGGGATCGACGTGCGCTTCGAGGCCAAGGCGACCCGGCTCGTCACCGACCCGCGCGGTCGCGTGACGGGTATCGAGATCAAGACCGCCGAGGGCGAGACCGAGGCGATCGCGGCCAAGTCCGTGGTCCTCGCGTCGGGCGGGTTCGAGGCCAACATCGAGATGCGCACGCGCTACCTCGGCCCCAACTGGGACCTCGCGCGCGTGCGCGGCACTCCGTACAACACCGGTGACGGCATTCGCATGGCCCTCGACGTGGGCGCCCAGCCCTGGGGCCACTGGAGCGGCTGCCACGCCGTGCAGTGGGATTACAACGCGCCCTGGCACGGCGACCGGAAGGTCGGCGACAACTTCCAGAAGCACTCGTATCCGATCGGCATCATCGTCAACGTCGACGGCCAGCGTTTCGTGGACGAGGGCGCCGACATGCGCAACTACACCTACGTGAAGTATGGCCGCGAGGTCATCAAGCAGCCGCGCCGCGCGGCGTTTCAGATCTTCGACCAGAAGACCGTGCACATGACCCGCGAGGAATACCGGATCCGCGAGGTGACCAAGGCCGAGGCCGACACCATCGAGGAGCTGGCGCGCAAGCTCGAGATCGACGTGGACGGGCTGGTGCGCACGGTGCGCGAATTCAACGCGGCCGTGCAGCCGGGGACGTTCAATCCCGCCATCAAGGACGGCAAGACCACGCGCGGGATCACCCCGCCGAAGTCGAACTGGGCGCTGCCCATCGACCAGCCGCCGTACGTGGGCTTCGCGGTGACGACCGGCATCACGTTCACGTTCGGGGGACTGCACATCACCACGACCGGTGAGGTGCTCGACAACGAGGGCCGCGTGATCCCCGGCCTCTTCGCGGCCGGCGAGCTGGTGGGCGGCCTCTTCTACAACAACTATCCCGGCGGCGCGGGCCTCATGGCCGGCTCCGTCTTCGGTCGCATCGCCGGGCGCTCGGCCGCGGGCGCGGCCAAGTCAGGCTGATCGTGGCGGACACGGAGCGAGACGCCGGCGAGGCGCGGCCCGATCCGGGAGCGATGGCCGAAGCGGCGTCGCTCGCCGGAGCGATCGAGCGCTGGGCCGGCGATCTCGCCCTCGGCGAGGAGCCCGCGCGCTTCGTGAGGGCGCTGGAGGACGGAGCGCCCTGACCCGTCGCGTTATGATGGTGGGGTGTCCGGACCCGGCCCGCGTCCGCTCCTCGAGTTCTCGGCCGGCGGCGTCGTGGTCGACGACCGCGGCCAGTTTCTCCTGATCCGCGCCCGCGACCTCCGGAATCGACCGGTGTGGACGCTGCCCAAGGGCACGCTCGCTCCCGGCGAGACCAGCGAGCAGGCGGCGCTGCGCGAAGTCCGCGAGGAGACAGGGTACCGCTGCGAGGTCGTGCGCGAGCTGGAGGCGGTGACGTACTGGTTCCAGCGCAGCGGACGGCGGATCAAGAAGACGGTGAGCTGGTACCTCATGCGTCCCCTCGAAAAGGTCGGCGACCACGACCACGAGGTCGACGAAGTCGCCTGGACCGATCGTGAAGAAGCGCTCCGCCGTCTCCGCTACGACTCCGACCGCCACCTGCTCGGCCTCGACCTGACTTGACGTGCCAGGACGATCAAAAGAGCCCAGATGCTAGGCGGCGAGGAGGCGGCGACTGAGGCGTACTCCGAGTACGCCGCAGGGAGCCGCCGACGAGCCAACGACGCAGATGGGTGCTTTTCATCGTCCTGGCGGCCGGCAGACTTTGCACGGACGATAGCCGACGCTCCGGGCGTCGTCGACCGACGCGAACACGATGCGATGACGCTCGTGGATGCGCTGCTCGTGGGCACACCCGTGACGGCAGACGATGCGGGTCGTCTCGCTGCCGACCAGCGCCGGGGTCTCGCGCTCCAGCGTGAGCAGCGCGGTCTTCATCCCGCCGCCGAAGGCGTAGTGCCCCCACGTCCCGTCGCCCCGGATAATTCGATGGCAGGGAATAATAATGGGCAGGGGATTGGCGCCGAGCGCGTTGCCCACCGCGCGCGCGGCCCGCGGCCGGCCGACGATCTCGGCGAGCGCCGAGTACGACGTGGTCTCGCCGTAGGGGACGCGGGCGGCCGCGGCCAGCACGTCGCCCTGGAACGGGGGGATGCCCGAGAGGTCGACGGCGACCGAGAAGAACGTGCGCGCGCCC
>DATHGT010000368.1:0-20846 GCA_035317605.1 Candidatus Acidiferrum sp.
CTTTCGGACGACGGACGTGACGGGGGTGTGCACGTTGCCGGAGGGGGTGGAGATGGTGATGCCCGGGGACAACGTGACGCTGGCGATCGAGCTGATCCAGCCGATCGCGATGGAGAAGGAGCTGCGGTTCGCGATCCGGGAAGGTGGCCGGACGGTGGGAGCGGGCGTGGTGACGGAGATCGCGGAGTAAGGACATGGCCACCGTGACCGCCGATCAAAAAATCCGGATCCGGCTGAAGGCCTACGACCATCGTCTCCTCGACCGATCGGTCAAGGAGATCGTCGAGACCGTCCGCCGCACCGGCGCGCGGGTGTCGGGTCCCGTGCTGTTGCCGACGGTCATCAACCGGTGGACGGTGCTACGGTCCCCGCACGTCGACAAGACCTCCCGCGAGCAGTTCGAGATGCGCACGCACAAGCGACTCCTCGACATCGTCGATCCGACGCCCGCCACCGTCGACTCGCTCATGAAACTCGACCTCCCCGCCGGCGTGGACGTCGAGATCAAGCTCTAGGGGATCGGGGATGGCTCGCAAAGAAGGCTTGCTCGGACGCAAAGTCGGGATGACGCAGATCTTCGGCGACGACGGGAATCAGATTCCTGTGACCGTCCTCGAGGCCGGCCCCTGCACGGTCGTCGGGATTCGCACGAAGGACAGCCACGGGTACGACGCCCTCCAGGTCGGCTTCGAGGCCCGCAAGAAGAACGTCACCAAGCCCGCGGCCGGCGTGTTCCGCAAGCTCAACCTGACGCCGATGCGTTTCCTGCGCGAGCTCCGGCTCGACAGGACGACGGCCGAGAATCTCGGCGCGTACTCGGTCGGTCAGACGCTGACGGTCGACATCTTCACGCCGGGCGAGCTGGTCGACGTCGTGGGCGTCTCGAAGGGCAAGGGGTTTCAGGGGGGTGTCAAGCGCTACCACTGGCACGGTGGTGACGCGACCCACGGCTCGATGTTCCACCGGGCGCCTGGTTCGATCGGCGCCTCCTCCGATCCCTCACGCGTCTGGCCGGGCCATCACCTGCCGGGGCGCATGGGTGGTAACCGGCGGACGGTCCTCAACGTTCGCGTCGTCCGCGTCATGCCGGAACAGAACCTCGTGCTCGTCCGCGGCGCCGTTCCCGGCGCCAACGGTGGGCTCGTGATGATCCGAAAGAGCGTGAAGACCACCAAGGCGCAGCAGCAGAAGACCACGGAAAAGAAATAGCCATGCCGACCGTGAACGTCCTCGATACGTCAGGTAAGCCCTCGGGCACGCTCGATCTCAAGCCCGAAGTGTTCGGTGTGGAGGTCCGGGTTCCGCTGCTGCACCAGGCGGTGACGCGTGAGCTGGCCGATCGGCGGACGGGCACGCACGACACGAAGGGACGCAGCGAGGTCTCTGGAGGCGGCAAGAAGCCCTGGAAGCAGAAGGGCACCGGGCGCGCCCGTCAGGGCTCGATCCGCGCCACGCAGTGGAAGGGGGGCGGCAAGCCGTTCGGTCCCACGCCAAGGAGCTACGCGCAGGATTTGCCGCGGAACATGCGGCGCGAAGCGTTGCGCTCGGCGGTGGCCGCCAGGATCGCGGACGGGGCCTTGACCGTGATCGAGCGTCTGGGCGCGGCCGACGGCAAGACCAAGAGCCTCGTCGGAACACTCGCCGCGGTCGGGGTCGAAGCGGTCCCGACGCTGCTCGTCGTGGCCAACCTCGACGAGATGCTGGCGCGGGCCGCGCGGAACGTGCCGTGGCTCACCGTCGAACCGCCGGCCCACGTGTCCGTGTATCAGCTCGTGCGCGCCCGCCGGGTCGTGTTCGAGCGCGAGGCGCTCCGCGCGCTGGAGGAGGCACTGTCGGCATGACTCGCGATCCGCGTCAGGTGATCCTCCGGCCGCTCATGACCGAAAAGAGCATGCGGCAGAAGGAAGAGCAGAACACGGTGGCCTTCCGCGTCCGTCCCGACGCCAACAAGGTCGAGATTCGGAATGCGGTGGAGACGATCTTCAGCGTGAAGGTGGCCGCCGTGCGCACCGCTTCGTTCGAGGGAAAGCTCAAGCGCATGGGCCGGCATCAGGGTCGCCGCCGGGACTGGAAGAAAGCCATCGTCACGCTGAGGCCCGGTCACAAGATCGAGCTGGTCGAGGGAGCGTAAGAGGCATGGGCATTCGCACCGTCAAGCCGACGTCGCCGGCCCGCCGGTATCTCACGTACGTCACGTACGAGGAGCTGACGAAGGGCAAGGAGCCGGAGAAGAGCCTGCTGTCGCCGAAGACGCGGATGAATGGGCGCAACGTGTACGGCCGCATCACCGTGCGCCATCGCGGCGGCGGGGCCAAGCGCATGCTGCGGCAAGTCGATTTCCGCCGCGAGAAGTTCGGGATTCCCGCGCGCGTGGCCGCCATCGAGTACGATCCCAATCGCTCGGCGCGCCTGGCCCTCCTGTATTACCGGGACGGCGAAAAGCGATACATCATCGCGCCGCTCGGGCTCAAGGTGGACGACGTGGTGATGTCGGGTCCGCAAGCCGACATCCTGCCCGGCAACGCGCTGCCAATTCGCAACATCCCGGTCGGTACGCTCGTGCACAACGTCGAGCTCCAGCCCGGTCGCGGCGCCCAGATGTGCCGGAGCGCTGGGACGCAGGCCCAACTGCTGGCCAAGGAAGGCGAGCGGGCCACGCTGAAGCTACCGTCGGGCGAGGTCCGGTACGTTGCCGTCGAGTGCATGGCCACCGTCGGCCAGGTCGGCAACCTCGACCACGAGAACGTGTCGGTCGGCAAGGCGGGACGCGTACGCTGGCGGGGGTTCCGCCCGACCGTGCGAGGCACCGTCATGAACCCGGTCGACCACCCGATGGGCGGTGGCGAGGGCAAGGGCAAGGGCAATCACCCGATGACGCCGTGGGGCAAGCCGACGAAAGGCTACAAGACCCGTCGAGGTGCCCGGCCGTCCGACCGCATGATCGTCACCCGGCGGAAGAAGTAGGAGTCGCGCGATGGGACGCTCACTGAAGAAGGGACCCTACGTCGACGAGAAGCTGTACGAGCGCGTCGAGGAACTCAACCGTGGCCGGCAGAAAAGGGTCCTCAAGACCTGGTCCCGCCGATCGACGGTGATGCCCGAGTTCGTCGGCCACACGCTGGCGGTCCACAACGGCAGGAAATTCATTCCCGTGTACGTGACCGAGAACATGGTCGGTCATCGCCTCGGCGAGTTCGCCCTGACGCGAACCTTCCGGGCGCACGGCTCGGCCGAGAAGGCCGCGACCTCGCCGACGGGGAAATCGTAACCATGCAGACCTCCGCGCGGGCGCGCTTCGTCCGGGTGTCGTCCCGGAAGGCTCAGCTCGTCCTCGACCAGATCCGTGGCAAGTCGGTGGGTGAGGCCCTGGCCACCCTGCAGTACACGCCGCGCATCGCGGCCCGGCTGATCGAGAAGGTGTTGCGCTCGGCGGTGGCCAACGCCGAGCACAACCATCAGGTCCGCGACCTCGACAGCCTGCGGGTGGTGCGGGCGACCGCCGACGGCGGCCCCTCTCTCAAGCGCGTGCAGCCGCGCGCCATGGGCCGTGCCTTCTTCATCAAGCACCGCACGAGCCACCTCACCATTGCCGTCACCGACGAAACCAACGCGCCCACCCGGACCCCGCCGCGCCGGCACCGGACGCCGACGAAAGAGAAGGACTGAGCATGGGACAGAAGACTCACCCCATCGGTTTCCGGCTGGGCTCGACGCGCACGTGGAGCTCGCGGTGGTTCGCCACCAAGCAGTACGCAAGCCTGTTGCACGAGGACGTCAAGATCCGGCGCTACATCAAGGATCAGCTCTACCACGCGGGGATCGCGCGCATCGACATCGAGCGCTCGGTCAACCGCGCGCGCATCACCATCGCCACCGCGCGTCCCGGCATCATCATCGGGCGCAAGGGCGCGGAGGTCGAGCGGCTCAAGAACGAGCTGCAGCAGCGGACGGCCAAGGAGATCTACCTCAATATCGAGGAGGTCATCCATCCGGAGCTGGACGCCCAGCTCGTCGCCGAGAACGTGGCGCTCCAGCTTCAGAAGCGCGTGGCGTTCCGGCGGGCCATGAAGAAGGCCGTCACCTCGGCCCTGAGACTTGGCGCCGACGGCATCCGCATCGCCTGCGCCGGCCGGCTGGGCGGCGGTGAAATCGCCCGGCGCGAGTGGTATCGCGATGGCCGGGTGCCGCTCCACACGATCCGCGCCGACATCGATTTCGGACAGGCCACCGCCCACACCACGTACGGCACCATCGGCGTGAAGGTCTGGATCTTCAAGGGCGAAGTGCTGGCGAAGGCGCCCGCCGAGGCGTAGGTCACGACCCATGCTGATGCCCAAGCGCGTGAAGTATCGCAAGACCCAGCGGGGTCGGATGCGGGGCAAGGCCCAGCGTGGCTCGACGCTGTCGTTTGGCGACTATGGGCTCAAGGCCCTCGAGCCGGGGTGGGTGACGAACCGCCAGATCGAGGCGGCGCGCGTGGCCCTGACCCGGAGCCTCAAGCGGGGCGGCAAGGTGTGGATCCGCGTGTTCCCCGACAAGCCCGTCACCAAGAAGCCGGCGGAGACGCGCATGGGCAAGGGCAAGGGCAATCCCGAGGAATGGGTGGCCGTGGTCAAGCCCGGACGCATTCTCTACGAGATGGAAGGCGTCGCCGAGGACGCGGCGCGCGAGGCCTTCCGCACCGCGGGCCAGAAGATGGGCATCGCCACCAAGTTCGTTACCCGCGCGCGGGCCCTGTGAGGTCTCGGCGCGCCGTGAGCGGGAATATGAGGAGCGAGCGATGAAAGCGGCCAAATGGCGCGACCTGTCGGAGGACGAGATCCGGCAGCGGACGCGCGAGTTGACGGAGGAGATCTTCAATCTCCGCTTCCAGCTCTCGATGGGGGTCGCCAAGAACCCGTCGCGGATCGGCCAGGCGCGGCGCGATTTGGCGCGGGCGCAAACCATGCTGCACGAGCGGGTAGCGTCGGCCGCTGCTGGCGCGCGGAAAGGATAGAGGGCGGTGGGGGAGCGCAAGACTCGGGAGGGCGTCGTGGTCAGCGACGCCATGCAGAAGACGCGCGTGGTGAAGATCGAGCGCGTGTACCGTCATCCGCGCTACCAGCGTGTGATCCGGATGTCCAAGAAGCTGAAGGCGCACGACGAGGGCAACCAGAGCCACGTGGGCGATCGCGTGATCATCGAGGAGACCCGGCCCCTGTCCAAGGAGAAGCGCTGGCGCATCCGGTCGATCGTCACGCGGGCGAACCCGGCCGCGCGCCTCACGACCTCGGACACGGTGCCGGCGAGCTAGGCGATGATCCAGCCTCGCTCGATGCTCGAGGTCGCGGACAACTCCGGAGCCAAGAAGGTGCAGTGCATCCGGGTGATGGGCGGCGCCAACAAGCGCTACGCCTCGCTGGGAGACACCGTGATCGTCGCGGTCAAGGAGGCGGCGCCCGACGGCACCGTGAAGAAGGGTGAGGTCGCCCGCGCGGTGGTCGTGCGTACCGTCAAGGAGGTCCGGCGCAAGGACGGCTCGTACATCCGGTTCGACCGGAACGCGGTGGTCCTGATCAAGCCGGACGAAAACCCCGTGGGCACGCGGATCTTCGGCCCCGTCGCCCGCGAGCTGCGCGAGCGGCAGTTCACCAAGATCATCTCGCTCGCGCCCGAGGTGCTGTGATGTCGCACGTTCGCAGGGGAGATACCGTCGCCGTCATCGCGGGCCGCGAGCGGGGCAAGCGGGGGAAGGTCCTGCGTGTCCTGCCGGGGGCCGGGCGCGTGGTCGTCGAGAAAATCAACATGATGAAGAAGCACCAGCGGCCCACGCAGAAGCTGCGGCAGGGCGGCATCATCGAGCGGGAGGGCGCCCTGGCCCTCTCCAACGTGCTGCTCGTGTGCGCCCGCTGCGACCAGCCGTCCCGCGCGGGCATCAAGGTGCTGGCCGACGGCCGCAAGGTTCGCGTGTGCCGCCGCTGCGGCGAAACGATCGACAAGGGCTAGAGCATGGCGAAAGCACCGAGCGCACCCGCTCAGAAACCGCGAGCCCAGCAACCGCAGGGCAAGGCCGCCGCCAAAGGCCAGCCACGCAAGGGGGGCGAGGCCGCCGCGGCCCCCGCCTCCAAGACGCGTCCGAAGGGCACGGGAGAGGTCGCCCCGCGCCTCAAGGAGCGTTTCCATCAGACGGTCGTGGCGGGGCTCCTCAAGGAGCGAGGATACACCAATACGTGGCAGGTCCCGCGGCTCCACAAGGTCGTCATCAACATGGGCGTCGGCGAAGGTCGCGACAACGCCAAGATCCTCGACTTCGCCACCGCCGACCTGCAGGCGATCAGCGGGCAGAAGCCCGTCATCACGCGAGCCAAGAAGTCCATCGCGAACTTCAAGCTTCGGGAGGGCGTGCCCATCGGAGCGAAGGTCACGCTCCGTGGCGCGCGGATGTACGAGTTCCTCGACCGGCTGATCAACGTGGCCCTGCCTCGCGTCCGCGACTTCAAGGGCGTGCCGCCGAAGGGCTTCGACGGACGCGGCAACTACGCGCTCGGCCTGCGCGAGCAGCTGATCTTCCCCGAGATCGTCTACGACAAGATCGACAAGGTCCGAGGCATGGACATCAACATCGTGACCACGGCGCGCACCGACGAGGAAGCCCGAGCCCTGCTCGCCCATCTCGGCATGCCGTTCAGGGAGTAGCACGCCTATGGCCAAGATCTCGCTCATCATGAAGTCGCAGCGGCCGCCGAAGTTCTCGTCGCGGGGCTACACTCGCTGCAAGCTGTGCGGCCGGCCCCGAGGCTACCTGCGCAAGTTCGAGCTGTGCCGCCTCTGCTTCCGCGAACTGGCGCTCAAGGGCGAGGTGCCAGGCGTCCTGAAGGCGAGCTGGTGAGGACGACGCGATGAGAAGCGATCCCATCGCCGATCTGCTCACGCGCATCCGCAACGGCAGCCGGGCCGAGCACGAGAAGGTCGACATCCCCTCCTCGAAGCTCAAGGTCCGCGTGGCCGAGCTGCTCAAGGACGAGGGTTTCATCAAGAACTTCCGCGTGCTCGACGACGACAAGCAAGGCACGCTGCGGGTCTATCTCAAGTACGGTCCCGGCAACGAGAAGGTCATCTCGGGCCTCGTGCGCGTCTCCACGCCCGGCCGGCGCGTCTATGTGACCCACGACAAGATCCCGTCGATCCTCGGTGGAATGGGCGTGGCGCTGGTCTCGACGTCCCGCGGCGTGCTGACCGATCGCGACGCCCGCAAGGAGCGCGTGGGCGGCGAAGTGCTCGCCTACGTCTGGTGAGGGGACGACCATGTCACGCATCGGCAGGCAACCGATCGCGATTCCCCAGGGCGTCAAGGTGCAGATCGAGGAAGGCCTGATCCGCGCCGAAGGTCCCAAGGGGAAGCTGAGCCAGCCCGTGCCCGCAGGCATGGCGGCGAAGATCGAGAACAACGTCCTCACCATCACCCGCGACTCCGACCACCGGACCGCGCGTGCCATGCACGGACTCACCCGCGCCCTGATCGCCAACATGGTGACCGGGGTGAAGGACGGGTTCGAGCGCAAGCTCGACATCGTGGGCATCGGCTATCGCGCCCAGCTCCAGGGCCGCAACATCCAGCTCGCCCTCGGCTACTCGCACCCGGTGATCTTCCCGCTGCCCGAGACCGTGACCGCGGAGATCGAGCGGCAGGTGGCGATCACGCTGCGCGCGCCCGACAAGGCGCTGCTCGGCGAGACCGCGGCCAAGCTGCGCGCGCTCCGCAAGCCCGACCCCTACAAGGGCAAGGGCATCAAGTATTCCGACGAGGTGATCCGCCGCAAGGTCGGCAAGAAGGCGGGGGCGGGGGCGAAATGATCACCCAGGATCGGCGGGCGTCCCGCGACGTCCGCAAGGTGCGCATCCGGCGCCGGGTGCGCGGGTCGGCCGCGCGGCCGCGGCTGGCGGTGTTCCGCAGCCTCAACCACATCTACGCCCAGCTCGTCGACGACGACACCGCGCGCACGCTGGTCGCGGCGGACAGTCGCAGCAAGGAGTTCCGGAACGAGCACCCGAGCGGTGGCAACGTGGCCGCGGCCAAGGCCGTCGGCTCGCTGCTCGCGGAACGGGCCAAGGCGCGCGGCCTCGAGCGCGTGGTCTTCGATCGCGGCGGTTACATGTATCACGGACGGGTGAAGGCTCTTGCGGACGCGGCCCGCGCCGGCGGCCTGGTCTTCTAAGGAGAGCATTGAGTGGCGGAAGCGAGAATCGATCCCAGCGTACTCGAGCTGAACGACCGGGTGGTGTCCATCAACCGGGTGGCCAAGGTCGTCAAGGGCGGACGGCGGTTCTCGTTCACCGCGCTGGTCGTGGTGGGCGACGGCCGCGGTCACGTCGGCGTCGGTCTCGGCAAGGCCCATGAGGTGCCGGAGGCCATCCGCAAGGCGGTCGAGCACGCGAAGAAGGATCTGATCTTCGTGCCGCTCCGGGAGACCACGATTCCCTGCGAGATCACCGGGCACTTCGGCGCGGGCCGCGTCTTCCTCAAGCCGGCCGTGCCGGGGACCGGTGTCATCGCGGGCGGGGCCGTGCGTCCCGTGTTGGAGGCGGCGGGGGTGCAAGACATCCTCACCAAGACCCTCGGCACCAACAATCCGCACAATGTCCTCAAGGCAACCATCGACGCGCTCCGTCAGATCAAGCGGCTGCAGGATCTTCACTCCGCGCGCAAGCGGAGCGTCGACGGGGCGGGCCCGGTGGAGGAGACGGTCAGTGGCCGACAAGAAGCTGCGCATTAGGCTCAGGCGGAGCCTGATCGGGCTGTCGCCCTCCCAGGAGGCCACGGTGAAGGCCCTGGGGCTCCGGCGGATGCATCGCGAGGTGGTTCAGGAGGACACGCCCACGATCCGGGGCATGATCGCCAAGGTGCCTCACGTGCTCGAGGTCAGCGATGAAGCTTGAGGATCTGCGTCCGGCACCGGGCGCGAAGAAGCGTCGCAAGCGGGTGGGGCGCGGCCCCGCGTCCGGTCACGGCAAGACCTCGACGAAGGGCCACAAAGGGCAGAAGGCGCGCTCGGGTGGCGGAACGTCCCCTGGGTTCGAGGGCGGCCAGATGCCGCTCTATCGCCGGCTGCCCAAGCGGGGGTTCACGCCGCCCGGCGGCAGGACCGAGTACGCGGTGGTCAACGTCAAATCGCTCGCCACGTTCGCAGCCGGCGCGGCCGTCGATCCCCAGGGCCTTGTCGACGCGGGCCTCATCAAGAACTCCGGCCGCGCCCGCGTGAAGATCCTCGGCAACGGTGAGGTGCCCCACGCGCTCACCGTCAAGGCGCACGCGGTCAGCGGCTCGGCCCGGAGCAAGATCGAGGCGGCGGGCGGCCGCGTCGAGCTGTTGCCGGCGAGGGTGTCGGCTTCGTGATCGAGACGCTCCAGAGCTTCCAGAACATCTTCAAGATCCCGGAGTTGAAGCGACGGGTCCTGGTGACGGCCGGGCTTCTCGTCGCCTATCGGCTCGGCGCGCACGTGCCGACTCCGGGAATCGACGGGCACGCGCTCGCCCAGTTCTTTGATCAGGTGCAGGGCACCTTGCTCGGGATGGTCGACCTGTTCTCGGGCGGAAATCTGAGAAGGCTGTCGATCTTCGCGCTCGGCATCATGCCGTACATCTCGGCCTCGATCATCCTGCAGCTGCTCACCGTCGTCATCCCGGCCCTGGAGCGGCTGGCCAAGGAAGGCGAGGCGGGGCGCAAGAAGATCACCCAGTACACCCGCTACGGCACCATCGCGCTGTCGATCGTGCAGTCGCTCGGGATCGCGATCGGACTCGAGGGGATGCGGAGCCCGACCGGCATCGCCATCGTCCCGACTCCGGGCTGGGGCTTCCGGCTGCTCACCATGGTGACGCTGACGGCCGGGACCGCGCTGATCATGTGGCTCGGCGAGCAGATCTCCGAGAAAGGGATCGGCAACGGGATCTCGCTGATCATTTTCGCCGGCATCGTGGTGCGCCTGCCGTCGGCGATCACCGCGTCCTACACCCTGATGACGACCGGCGAGCTGAAGCTGTTCGTGTTCGTCGCGCTCGTTCTCCTGATGGTGGGGGTGACGGCCGCCGTCGTGCTCATGCAGGAGGGACAGCGCAAGATCCCCGTGCAGTACGCCCGCCGAGTGGTGGGCCGCCGCGTGTACGGCGGACAGTCGACCCACATTCCGCTGCGCATCAACACCGCGGGCGTCATCCCGGTGATCTTCGCGTCCTCGCTGATCCTGTTCCCGGCCACCATCACCCGGTTCGTTCCCCATCCGTGGATGCAGGCCATCGCGGACGCGATGTCCCCCGGCCGGTTCAGCTACACCGTGCTGTACATGGCCCTCATCATCTTCTTCGCGTACTTCTACACCGCGATCGTCTTCAACCCCATCGACCTCGCCGACAACATGAAGAAGTACGGGGGGTTCATCCCGGGGGTGCGGCCGGGGAAGAAGACGGCCGAGTACATCGACCGCACCCTGACCCGGATCACGCTGCCCGGCGCCCTCTTCCTGGCCTTGATTTCCGTGTTGCCGGACTTCCTGATCCGCTGGTTCAACGTCCCCTTCTACTTCGGAGGCACCAGCCTGCTCATCGTGGTCGGCGTGGCCCTCGACACCGTCCGCCAGATGGAATCGCACCTGCTCATGCGCAACTACGAGGGCTTCCTCAAGCGCTCCCGGTCGCGCTCCGGCGGGTTCGCGCGGAGGGTGTGAGCATGCGGGTGGTGTTCCTGGGGCCGCCCGGCGCCGGGAAAGGCACGCAGGCGCGCGAGCTGGCGCGCGAGTGGGGCCTCGCCCACATCGCCACCGGCGACATGCTGCGCGAGGCGATCGCCGCCGGGACGGATCTTGGGCGGCAGGCCAAGACGTACTACGACCGCGGCGAGCTGGCCCCCGATGCGCTCGTCATCGGGATGCTCGGCGAACGGCTTCAGGTGCCCGACGCCGCGCGCGGATTCATCCTCGACGGGTTTCCGCGCACGATCGCTCAGGCCGAAGCGTTGGAGCGCCTGCTGAAGGATCTCGGCCGCGATCTCGATCGCGTGGTGTTCTTCGAGGTCTCCGAGCCCGAGCTGTTGCGGCGGCTCACCGCGCGCCGCGCCGTCGAGCAGCGCGCCGACGACACCGACGACACCGTGAAGAACCGGCTGCGGGTGTACGCGACCCAGACCGCGCCGTTGCTCGAACACTACGATCATCGCTCGCGACTGGTCTCCGTGGCCGGCGAAGGGCCGATCGATGCCATCCGGAGCGCGGTCCGGCAGGCGTTGGGGCGGTGACGGGGACCATGCGCGGGATCGAGTGCAAGTCGCCGCGGGAGATCGAGCTGATGCGCCGCGCGGGCCACATTCTGGCCGATCTGATGGAGCGGCTCCGCGAGTTCGTCAAGCCCGGCCTGACCACGCTCGACGTCGACATCGAGGTCGAGCACTTCATCACGAGCCGGGGGGCGAAGCCGGCCTTCAAGGGCTATCGCGGGTTTCCGGCGACCGTGTGCATCTCGATCAACGAGGAAGTCGTGCACGGCATTCCGTCGGCCCAGCGTCGGCTGCGGGCGGGCGACATCGTCGGCCTTGATCTCGGGTGTATCGTGGAGGGGTATTACGCCGATTGCGCGTTCACGATGGCGCTCGGCGATGTCCCCGCGCCCGTCCGGAAGCTCCTCGACGTCACGCGCGAAAGCCTCGACCTGGCCATCGAGCAGTGCCGGCCGGGTCGCCGGCTCTCCGACGTGTCCCACGCGGTCCAGGTCCACGTGGAGGCTCACGGCTTCGGGATCGTGCGCGCGTTCGTGGGGCACGGTATCGGCCGGGCGCTGCACGAAGAGCCGCAGATCCCGAATTTCGGCGATCCCGGGCGAGGACCTCAGCTCAAGCCGGGCATGGTCCTGGCCATCGAGCCGATGGTGACGATGGGAAGCTGGGAGGTCCGCGTGCTGGACGACGGGTGGACGGCGGTGACGAAGGACGGCAGCCTGGCCGCGCACTTCGAGCACACGATCGCGATCACCGAGAGCGGCCCGGACGTCCTCACCCGGCGGAACGGGCCACCGGCCACGGCGGTCGCGGAGCGCGCCCCGAGCGGCGCGGAGCGCGCCCCGAGCGACGCGGAGCGGCGTTCGGAAACGCCGGAGCGGCGACGGTGACGAAAGAAGACGCGATCGAGGTCGAGGGCACGGTGGTGGAGCCTCTACCCAACGCGATGTTCCGGGTGGAGCTGGAGAACGGTCACCGGGTGCTGGCCCACGTGAGCGGCAAGATGCGGATGAACTTCATCCGCATCCTCCCGGGCGACCGGGTGAAGGTCGAGCTGTCGCCCTACGACCTCACGCGGGGCCGCATTACCTACAGGTTCAAATAGAGGACTGTCGATGAGGGTCAGGCCGAGCATCAAGGCGCGCTGCGAGCACTGCAAGATCGTCCGGCGGCAAGGGGTCGTACGGATCATCTGCAAGAATCCCCGGCACAAGCAGCGCCAGGGATAGGCGGAGGCGAGCGATGGCGAGAGTGGCGGGAGTGGATCTTCCTCGGGACAAGCGCGGTGAGGTGGCCCTCACCTACATCTACGGGGTGGGACGGCCGACGGCGATCCGGGTCCTGAGCGACGCTCGGGTCGATCCGGGCAAGCGCGTGAGCGCCTGGAGCGAGGACGAGACCGGGCGCGTGCGCGAGATCCTCGAGCGCGACGTCAGGGTCGAGGGCGATCTGCGGCGCGAGGTGTCGATGAACGTCAAGCGCCTCATGGACATCGGCGCCTATCGCGGGATGCGTCACCGCCGGGGCCTGCCCGTCCGCGGCCAGCGCACCCACACCAACGCCCGGACCCGTAAAGGGCCGCGACGCGGCGTCATGATCAAGAAAAAACCCTCAGCGGCCCCGGCGTCGCGCAAGGCAGGAGCGTAACCGATGGCGGAAGCTCAGGCGAAGCCGGCCCCCCGGAAGAAGGGTGGAAAGAGACGCGAGCGGCGCGAGGTGCGCACCGGCGTGGCCCACGTGCAGGCCACGTTCAACAACACGATCGTGACCCTCACCGACAAGATGGGCAACGTGGTCTCGTGGTCGAGCGCGGGCAGCGCCGGGTTCAAGGGCTCCCGCAAGAGCACGCCGTTCGCCGCCCAGACGGCCGCCGAGCAGGCGGCCCGCAAGGCGATGGAGTACGGGTTGAAGCAGGTCGAGGTGTTCGTGAAGGGACCGGGGGCGGGGCGCGAGGCCGCCATCCGCTCGCTCCAGGCCGTGGGGCTCGAGATCACCGCCATCCGCGACGTCACTCCCATTCCCCACGACGGCTGCCGCCCTCCGAAGCGGCGGCGGGTGTAGGAGGCGCGCATGGCCCGTTATGCCGACGCCAAGTGCCGCCTGTGCCGCCGGGAAGGCCAGAAGCTGTTCCTCAAGGGCGCCCGCTGCTTCACCGACAAGTGCGCGATCGAGCGGCGGAACTATCCGCCCGGCCAGCACGGCCTGAACCGGGGTAAGCCCACGGCGTACGGCATTCAGCTGCGCGAGAAGCAGAAGGCTAAGCGCATCTACGGGGTGCTGGAGAGCCAGTTCCGCAAGTATTTCCAGTGGGCCGAGCGCGAGAAGGGCGTGACCGGCGAAAATCTCCTGAAGCTCCTCGAGCTGCGGCTCGACAACGTCGTCCACCGCCTGGGCTTCGCGGCCTCCCGCCGGGAGGGTCGCCAGATGGTGGCGCACGGCCACTTCGCGGTCAACAGCCGAAAGGTCTCGATACCGTCGTTTCTCGTGAAAGTCGGTGACGTCGTCCAGCTGCGCGCGACGTCCAAGCACCAGGCCCGCGTGGACGACAACCTCAACGCCGGACGCGGCCAGATCCCGCAGTGGCTCGACCTGGACCCGAACGAGAAAAAGGCCGTGGTCCGCAGCCTGCCGCTGCGAGAAGACATCCAGATCCCGGTGACCGAGCAGCTCATCGTCGAGCTGTACAGCAAGTAGCCGGGGGGAACGGAAGCGCTATGCCACGGATCGCATTTCAGAAGCCACGCAAGGTCGAGTGGGAGATCCTGACCGAACAATACGGCCGTCTGGTGGCCGAGCCGTTCGAGAAGGGATACGCGCTCACCGTCGGGAACTCGCTGCGCAAGACCCTGCTCGCCGTCGTTCCCGGCGCCGCGGTGTCGTGGGTGAAGATCGACGGGGTGCGGAGCGGCGACGCGCGCATCCCCGGCGTCACCGAGGGCACGGTCGACGTGATGCTCAATCTCAAGAAGCTTGCCGTCCAGGTGCCCGCGGGGGAGCCGCGAACGGTCCGCATGACCCTCACCGGACCGAAGACCGTCACCGGCGCCGACGTGCCGGAGACCGACGTCGAGATCGTCAACCCGAGCGTGCACCTCATGACGCTGGCCGCCGGCGCCGAGCTGTCGGTCGAGCTGGGGATCGAGATCGGCCGCGGCTACGAGGCGGCCGACCGCAAGGCGACCGACATCCCGGCCGGCGCGCTGCCGCTCGACGCCGCCTACTCGCCCATCACCCGCGTGTCCTACAACGCCGAGATGTCGCGGCTGGGCAAGATCACCGACTACGAGAAGCTCGTGATCGAGGTGTGGACCAACGGGTCCGTGGGGCCCGACGAGGCGATGGCGCGGGCCGCCGAGTACCTGAAGGGTCACTTCAGCCCGCTCGCGGCCGGGGCCGGCGAGATGGAGAGCGAGGCCGACGACGCCGACGGCGAAGAGTTCCTCCGCGACGCGCTCGGCAAGAGCGTCGAGGAGTTGCCATTGCCCGCGCGTGCCGTCAACGCGCTCAAGAACGCCGACGTCCACCTGGTCGCCGACCTCGCCCAGAAGACCGAGGGCGATCTCGAGCAGCTCAAGAACCTCGGGGAGAAATCCATCGACGAGATCAAGGCCGCGCTGGCCCCGCTCGGCCTGTCCCTCGGCATGCGCATCGATCCCAACGTGCTGGGCGCCCTCAATCGTCCGGGCGCGGGCACGACCCCGTGAAGTGAGGGACAGGCCATGAGACATCAAAAGGACGGGTACAAGCTGGGACGGCGCACCAATCATCGCTGGGCGCTCTTCCGCAACCTGCTCGTCGCGCTCTTCCGTCACGAGCGGATCGTGACCACCGAGGCCAAGGCCAAGGCCGTGCGCGGGCTCGCCGATCACATGATCACGCTGGCCAAGCGGGAAAACCTCCACGCCCGGCGTCAGGTGCTGGCCATGGTGCCGGACGACGAGGTCGTGCGAAAGATGTTCGACACGATCGCCGCGCGCTTCGCCGATCGCCACGGCGGCTACACCAAGATCATCCACTACCGCGTCCGTGCCGGCGACGGCGCTCCCACCGTTCTACTCGAGCTCGTCGACCGTCCCGAGACTCCAGCGGACAAGGCGAAGGGCAAGGGCAAGGGCGAGCGGAAGCGCGATCGGGGCGAGGCCGGCGCCTCGGGACGGCGCAGTCGCCGGGAGCGGGCGGCCGCCGCTTCGGCGTGAGGTGATGTCCTAGATCAGGGCGACTGAGGCGGGCGCGGGGGAGCGGCCTGCGTGCTCGCGGGAGCGGCGCGCCCGATCTCCCGTGGCCCCGGCCGATCGTCCTGCTTGGCCTTCAGCTTCGCGACCAAGTCCGGATACCCCGCCCGCTGGATGACCGTGTTGAACTGCGAGCGGTAGTTGGCCACCAAGCTCACGCCCTCGATGGTCACGTCGTAGGCCCGCCAGCGGGTGTCCTTGACGAACATGCGGTAGTCGACCGGGATCTCCACTCCCTGCTTGGTGACGATCTTCGTCTTGACCACGGCCTGATCGCCGTCCGCCACCTCGCCCGTGTACTGGATCTTCTCGCCCGAATAGGCCTCGATCTTGGTGATGTACGAGTATTCGAGGAGGTCGCCGAAGAGCCGTACGAACTCCTGGCGCTCGGCCGGGGTGCGTGACGGCCAGTGGCGAGCCAGGCTCCGCTGGGAGATCTCGGTGAAGTCGAAGATCTCGTTGGCGACCGTCCGGATGGCGGCGCGGCGCTCCGTGGTCTTCCCGTCTTTCTTCAGCTCGGGGTCGGCGAGGATCTGGACCACGCGGTCGATGGACCCGCGGATCTGATCGGTCGGCGGTCCGGCGATGGCGTCACCCGCCGTCAGCCACGTCAGCACGGTCGCGAGGAGGACGAAGGCAGAAATCATGCGGGCCATCCTAACTCAATTCGGGGCCGGGACGGCCGCCGCGCTCGGCGGCGGGTCGCCGGGCGCGGCGGACCGGAGCGGCGATTACTTCAGGTGCTGGCGGAAGAGGCTGAGCGTGCGGTTCCAGGCGTCCTCGGCGGCGGGCTGGTTGTGGACGTCCGGACGGTCGTCGTTGAAGAAGCCGTGGTCGACACCCGGATAGATGTGGATCTCGGACGACTTGCCGGCGTCCTTGATGGCCTTGTCCACGCCCTTGGCGACGTCCGGCGTCACGAACCCGTCCTTCTCGGCGTAGAGACCGAGCACGGGCCCGGCGAGCTTCCGGTAGTCCGGCTTGACGTTGGGATGGATGCCGTAGAAGTTCACACAGGCGCCGATGGAGGGGTCGAGGGTGGCGGTGAGCAGCGCCAGCTGCCCGCCCATGCAGTAGCCGACCACCCCGATCTTCGCGGTCGACGAGTGATCCTTCAGATATTTCGTGGCGCCGCGCAGGTCCTTCTCGGCTTGCTCGATGTTGAGGGCCATGAAGAGCTTGCCCGCGGTGTCGGGCTCGCTGGCCGTCTGCCCGTGGTACATGTCCGGGGCGAGCGCGCTGAACCCGGCCGCCGCGAAGCGGTCGGCGACGTTCTTGATGTGGGGCACCAGGCCCCACCATTCCTGGATGACGATGACGCCGGGACCCTTGCCGGAGGCGGGAGTGGCCAGGTAGCCCTGGGTCGTGTGACCGTTGGTCGGAAACTCCACCATCTTGCCGGGCATGTTCATCCTCCTTCTTTCGCTGGAATCTCGTCTCAGGCGACGGAGATCGTGGATGGCGTGGGCGCCGAGGGCGCGATCTTCACGGCGGCCACGCGCCGGGCGTCGGACTCCATGACCGTGATCGTATACCCGGGAATCTGGAATTCTTCGCCGGGCCGGGGGATGCGGCCCAGGGTCGCTAGCACGAGGCCGGCCACGGTCTCGTAGTCCTGCTTGGGCAGGTTCCAGTCCAGGGCCTCGTTGAGCTCGTCGATGTTCGTGCGCGCGGCCACCAGGTAGCTGCCGTCGGGCAGGCGCTCGACCGACGCGGGTGTGCGATCGTGCTCGTCCTGGATCTCGCCGACGATCTCTTCCAGGATGTCTTCGAGGGTCACGATGCCCGTGCTGCCCCCGTACTCGTCGACGACCACCGCGAGGTGGATGCGATGGCGCTGCATCTCGCGCAAGAGGTCGTCGATGCGCTTGGTCTCGGGCACGAAGTAGGGCTGGCGGGCCAGCTCGCTGACGCGGGCGACGTTGGCCCCGCGGCTCAGCAGGTCCATGGCGTTGACCACGCCGACCACGTTGCTCTCCCGCTCGCTGGAGATCGGGATGCGCGAGAAGCCACGCTGGTGGATGATCCCGATCGCTTCCTCGGGCGAGGCGTCTTCGGGAAGCATCGCGACCTCGACCAGCGGGACCATGACCTCGCGCACGGTGGTATCGCCGAGGTCGAAGATCTTGCCGATCAGCTCGGCTTCCTGGGTCGTGACGTCGGCCTCGCCCGGCTCCAGCGCCAGCAGCGCCTTCAGCTCCTCGCGGGAGACGAAGTGCCGGCTGTCGGGCTCGCGGGCGCCGACCAGGCGCAGCAGCGTGCCCACGACCAGGTTCGCGAAGACCACGAACGGCATCAGGACCACGGCGGCCCAGGTGAGGGGGCGATAGAGCCAGAGGATCAGCGGCGTCGCCCACTCGCGGGTGATGGCCTTGGGGACGATCTCCACGAAGATCAGCATCAGCGGGGTGAGCGCCAGGGTGACGATCAACGGCGCGCTGCCGCCGAGCACGGGCAGCAGCGCGAAAGTGGCCGCCGACGCGGCGATCACGTGCGCGATGGGCCCCCCAATCTTGGCCGTCGAGAGCAGGCGCTCGGGCTTGTGAAACGCCTCGAGGTAGGCCGCGGCCACGCGGTGTCCGGACTCGGCCAGGTGGCGGAGCTTCAGGCGGTTGGCCGCGATGAAGGCCATCTCGGCGGCCGAGAAGAACATCGCCACCACCAGGGACGCCGCGGTCACCCACAGGAGGAGGCTCACGCCGCCGCCTCCTTGGACAGCGGCTTGGACAGCGTCACCAGCACCTCGACCACGCGCGTGCGCTCGACCTTCTCCACCGTGACCGTGACGTCGGGCCGGACCACCCGCTCCCCCTCGCGCGGGACGCGGCCGAAGAGATCGAGCACCCAGCCGCCGACGGTGTCGTAGCCCTCGTTGGAAATCGCGAGTCCGGCCGCGTTGTTCAGCGCCTCGATGGGCAGCTTGCCGGCCACCCGGAACGTGCTGGCGTCGACCCGGTGGATGAGTCGCTCCGGCTCGTCGTACTCGTCGGCGATCTCGCCCACCAGCTCTTCCAGGAGGTCCTCGAGGGTCACGAGCCCGGCCGTGCCCCCGTATTCGTCGACCACGATCGCCAGGTGGAGCTTCTTGGCCTGGAACTCGTGGAGCAGCGCGTCCGCGCGCTTGGACTCCGGCACGAAGTACGGCGGGTGCAGGCGCGCGCGCAGGTCGAACTCGGAGGGCAGGCCGGCCACGTAGGGGAGCAGGTCCTTCGTGTAGAGGATGCCCACGATGACGTCGATGGAGCGCTCGTACACCGGCACGCGCGAGTGGAGGTGCTCGCGCAGCGCGGGCAGGATCTGGCCGACCGGCGTGGCCACGTCGAGGCAGAACATGTCGGTGCGCGGCACCATCACCGAGCGGACGAGGGTATCTTCCAGCTCGAAGACCTTGTGGATCATCTCGCGCTCGGCGCGCTCGACGACGCCCTCGCTGGTGCCCACGTCGACCAGCGTTCGCAGCTCGTCCTCGGTCAGCTCGGGCTCGCCGCGCCGAGCGCCGCGGCCGAGCAATCGCACCACGAGCCCGGTCAGGGCGGCGAGCAGGGGGCGCACGGGAGTGAGCAGCGATCCCAGCCAGGCCACCGGGCGTCCGGCCACGGCGAGAAACTGCTCGGGCCGCTTGACGGCGATCGTCATCGGCAGCACCTCGGCGAACGTGGTCAACAGCAGCACCATGACCACGGTCTCGACCAGGATCGCCCAGCGCGGCCCCACCACGCGCTGGGCGAGGGTGGCGGCCAGCGCGGAGGCGCCGATGTTGATGACCGTGATGCCGACCAGCAGCGTAACCAGCAGCTCGTTGGGCCGGTCGATCAGCGGGATCGGCCCGTGGTTGGCCTCGGTCCCTTCCTTCATGCGCTTGAGACGCGCGCGACCTAGTGAAAAGTAGGCCGCCTCGGCCCCGTTGAGCAGCGCGGAGCACGCGATCAGCAGCGCGAGCAGGCCGAGATCGAGGACGATCAAATCGCCCGTCACCGGCGGTTCCCGGTCACGAAGTGCTCGAAGCCGGCCGCAACCGCGACCTCCTGGCCGCGCGCGTCCACGAAGGTGGCGCCCGATCCCGACTCCGTCACGGTGCCGATGGCGTGAAGCCGCACTCCCGTCGCCCGCGCGAGCCCGTCGCTGAGACGGTCGAACGCCCGCGCCTCGCAGGTGAGGAGAAGCTCGTAGTCCTCGCCGCCCCCGGTCGCCCACGCCTGCGCGTCGGCGCCGAGCCCGCGCGCGATCTCGCGCGTGGCCGGCGAGATCGGCACGCGTTCGATCTCCACGCGACAGCGCACGTCGCTCTCCTCCGCGATGCGGGCGAGGTCGGTGGCGAGCCCGTCGGAGAGATCGATCATGGCGTTGACGCCGCCGGCGGCGGCGAGCCACTGGCCCTCGGCGACACGGGGGACCGGGCGCACATGCGCCGAGGTGACCTCGGCCAACGCGGCCGCGTCGATGCCCCCCGGTGCATGCGCCAGCTCCAGGACGGCCAGGCCCGCCGCGGAGCGACCGAGCGAGCCGGTCACCGCGATCACGTCGCCGGCGCGCGCTCCCGAGCGCAGCAGGGGGCTCGTCGCCTCGCCGAGGAGGGTGACGTTGACGAGCCAACCGGCGGGGGAGGCCGTGGTGTCGCCCCCGACGATGGTGACCGCGTGGCGGCCCGCCAGATCACGCGCACCCGCGTAGAAGGCCTCCACGTCGTCGAGCGTGGTCTCGTGCGGACAGGCGAGGGCGACCAGGGCCCAGCGCGGGTGGCCACCCATAGAGGCGATGTCGGACAGGTTGACCGCCATCGACTTCCAGCCGACGTCCGCGGGCTCGGCATAGCGGCGCCGGAAGTGAACGTCTTCGAGCAGCAGATCGGTGGTGGCGAGCAGGCGCTGCCCGGCGGTCGGCTCCAGCACCGCGCAGTCGTCGCCGATACCGACCGTCACGCCGGCCGTCGGAGGCGTCGACCGGCGAATACGCCGGATCAGCGTCCGCTCGGCGAGCCGGTCGCTCATGCGGCGGGGGTCCGGAAAGGATGGGGCGCTGGGTCGTCGGTACTAATACGTCGCGCGCCTGCAGCGCTCGCCCTCAGGCGAGCGCGTCCAGCTTCTTCTTGAGCTGGGCCTTGGGGACGGCCCCGATCACCTGATCGGCGACCTTGCCCTGCTTGACGAACAGGATCGTGGGGATCGAGCGGATGCCGTACCGCGCGGCCAGCGCGGGGTTCTCGTCCACGTTCACCTTGGCGAGCGTGATCGCGCCGCCCGACTCGCGCGTGAGGTCCTCGAGGACGGGCGCGATGGCCTTACACGGCCCGCACCACTCGGCCCAGAAATCGACCATCATCACGTTCTGATTGGCCGCCAGCGCCTCGTCGAAATTCTGTTCGGTGAGGTGG
>DATHGT010000369.1:0-9343 GCA_035317605.1 Candidatus Acidiferrum sp.
ATCTTCGAGGGCGCCTCGTCGGTCGCCGACGCGCTCACCAGCCTCACCGGCCGCGACGTCCCCACGATCCGCCCCCGCGTCCTCACCGGCCCCGACGGCAAACAACGCGCCCTCCTCCCCGGCGACCCCGGCTGGTACTGAACGAAGGCATTTTACGAAAGGGGGTACGTATGTCTCAGTTCGAGGGGTTCTTCGAGTTGAGAACACCCGCCGATTTGCTCGAGAAGTTGAGGCACGATTTCTCGAGAATCAGACAGAATTGTCTCGACTCCTACGCCGCCTTCGACTTCTTCGTGACCGCCGAGCACCTCTTGGACTGGAAGTATCCCGATGACGAGGAGCCAGCCAATCGGGAGATGAAGAAGCACCTTCGAGGGGACGAGCCTCTCTTGCGCGTGACTTCACACCTCGCGAATGGCGCGAAGCACTTCAAGGCAACCGCCGCTCGGCATAAATCCGTTGGTGGCACGCACAACCATACGGGCGATTTCGTCCTGGACGATTTTGATCCGTTTGATTTCGACACCGACAGCCTCGTCGTGGAGCTCACAGGAGACGACGCTATTGTCTTAGGGCCGGAAATCACAGTTCACGACCTCGCTGGACGGGTGCTCGCTTACTGGGAGACCAATCTGGAGTTGCCGGACCAGGCGTGACAGCCTTGTGCGGTTCGAATGGGACAGCCACAAGGCAGCGAGCAATTTCAAGAAGCACCGTGTGTCATGAAAACTAAGAGTCCGGCCACTGAGCCCGACGACATCCGTCCCGAATACGATTTCGACTATTCCAAGGCCGTGCGGGGCAAGTATTATCGCCGCCTCCTGAAAGAGGGCGCGAATGTCGTCGTCCTCGATCCCGATGTCGCCAAGGCGTTCCGCGGTTCGGCCGCGGTGAATGAGGCCCTGCGATCCCTGCTCAGGATGTCCGAAGTCACCCGGCGCCTGACTTCACGGCCCCGCAGACGGGTCGCAAGCGCCAGTCGCTGATCGTGACCATCCTGCGATGTGGCAGCCCGCGGGAGCCTGCTGCCCCTACGCGCTCGCCTTGTGGGTGGCGTCGAGAGTGGCGGCGCGATCGGCGAGGTGGGTGACCGCTTCGACCAGGTCGGCGGGGTCGACGGGCTTGGCGAGGTGGAGCTGGTAGCCGGCGGCGAGGGCGCGGGCGCGGTCCTCGGTCGACGCGTACGCGGTCAACGCGAGGGCGGGGGTGAGGCCGCCGTCCTTCGGGGGGCGGCCGCGGATCGCGCGCATCAGCTCGTAGCCGTCGGTGCGCGGCATGCCGATGTCGCTCACCAGCACGTGCGGCCGGAAGTGCGGCAGCGTGTCGAGCGCCTCGGCCGCGGAGCCGACCGCGACCACGTCGGCCTTGCACTCCCCCAGCACGTGGCCGACGTACCGTCGCGCGTCGGGATCGTCCTCGACCACCAGCACGCGTAACCCTTCGAGGGCCGGCGGGCATTCGAAGATCCCGCGCGAGCCGTCCGCGCGTCGCGTGTGGACGTGAGAGGCTTCGCGCTGGGCGGGACCGGCCAGCGGCAGCTCCACGGTGAACGTCGCCCCGCATCCCAGGCCGTCGCTCTCCGCCCGTACGGTGCCCCCGTGCAGCGCGACCAGGTGCCTCACGATGGCCAGACCCAGGCCGAGCCCGCCGTGCTGCTTGGTGTGCGTGCCGTCGGCCTGACGGAAGGGGTCGAACACGTGCGGCAAGACGTCAGCCGCGACGCCCTGGCCGGTGTCGCTGACCACGAGGCGCGCGCGCTCGTCGGCGTGTTCCAGGCGGACGTCGATGCGCCCGTCCGGGGGCGTGAACTTGATGGCGTTGGAGAGCAGGTTCAGCACCACCTGCTGCAGTCGCTGGGGATCGCCCTCCACGAGTCCGTCGCTGGCCGCGATCGCGAGCGCGAGCCTGACGCCCTTGACGTCGGCGACCGATTGCAGCGACTGCACCGCCGCTTCGACCACCGCGGCCACCTCGACGGGCTGGCGATCGAGCTGGAGCTTGCCGGAGATGATCCGCGAGACGTCGAGCAGGTCCTCGATGAGCTGGGTCTGCAGCCGCGTGTTGCGCTCGATGGTGGCGAGCGCGTTCGCCTGCGCCTCGGCGTCGAGCCGCCCGCTGCGGAGCATCCGCGTCCAGCCGAGGATCGCGGTGAGCGGCGTGCGCAGCTCGTGGGACAGCGTGGCCAGGAACTGGTCCTTGGCCCGGTCGGCCTCCTCGCGCTCGACGAGCAGGCGCGCGTTCTCGAGCGCGATGGCGGCGCTGGGGGCGAGGCCTTCGAGCAGCACCACGTCGTCCTCGTCGAAGGGGAGGCCGTCGCGCTTGTCGTGGACCTGGAAGCATCCGAGCACGCGCCCGTCGCGGCGGAAGATGGGGACGGTCACGCAGGTGGTGAAGCCCAGCCGCTGCTGGACATCCGGCACGATGACCGGATCGCTGGCCGCGTCGTCGGTGATGTACGAACGCGCGGTCTTCACCACGTGGCCGGCCACGCCGTGCCCGATCGCGAACGTCAGGTCGAGCGGGGCCACCTCGTCGCCGCGGTGATACTCGTCGAACACCACGTGGCCGTCCCTGACGAGCCCGGCCATGCCGCCCGTGCCTTCCACCAGCTCCATGGCCGAGCGCACGAGCGTCCGCATGACCGTGGTGATCTGGAGCACGCTGTTGACCTGGTGGGCCGCCCGCGACAGGATCTGCAGCTGCTCGCCGCGCCGCCGCAGGGCCTCCTGCGCGCGCTTGCGGGCGGTGATGTCGGCCAGGATCACCACCACGGTGTCGGCGTCCTCGGCGCCGAGCGGCGCCACCCACATCGACACGTCGACCAGCGAGCCGTCCCGCCGCCGGCGGTGGGTCTCGAAGGCCGGCCCGACCTCGCCCTCGATCTGCGCGCGCAGCGTTCGCGCGAAGGCCTGGCGCTCGGCGTCGTCTCCCGCGGGGAACGTCCCGCCCACGACCAGGTCGGCGCGGTAGCCGAGCATCCGCTCGGCCGCCGGGCTCCACAGGCGCACGCGCAGGTCGCCGTCGAGGATGACGGTGGCCAGCGGCGAGGCGTGGATCAAGGCCTGGAGCGTCCGGTTCGTGGTCACCACGTCCTGCGACTGCCGCAGCATGGTGTCGCTGGCGGACTCGAGCGCGACCGCGAGGTCGTTGATCTCCGCGAGCGGCGAGGGCGGAATCTCGAAGCGGCGATGACCACCGAGCACGGCGGGGGCCGCCGCCGACAGCGCGCCGATCGACCCGGAGACCCGCGCCCCGACCAGCGTCGCCAAGCCCACCGCGATCAGGACCGCGAGCAGGCCGCCGGCGCCGATCACCCACAGCGAGCGATGCAGCGACGCGTCGAACGCCGCGGCCGGCTCGGCGACGGAGACCGTCCAGCCCGTGGCCTTCGCGCGCGAGAACGCGAAGTACGCGCGGACGCCCTCCACGGTGGTGTCGCGGGTCCAGCCCTCGGATGCCGACTTGACGGCGGCGATCAGTCCGGCCGGGCCGGGGGCGCCGACGGCGGTCGAGGGGTTGCGGGTGCGCGCGATGGCCACGCCCTGACGGTCGTAGATCGCTCCCACGGTGGAGGGCGAGAACGTCTGCTCGAGCAGGATCGAGCCGAGCGCCTCGGGCGACAGCACCATGCTCAGCACGTAGCGGACGCGGTGGCCCTCGAAGACGGGCACGCTGACCGCGACCATCGGCCGCCGCGACACCGCGCCCAGCAGGAGGTCCGAGATCAGCGGCCGGCCGGTGTCGGCGACCGCCTGCAGGGCCGGCACCTCGTCGCCCTGCGGATGGTCGGGCGCGTGCGACGTGTTGACGAGCTCGCGGCCCGACCGGGTGAACAGCACGATCGCGCTGCCCCGCAGGGTGACCGCGTCCATGGCCTGCCGATGGAACGCCACCAGATCTCCGGAGCGCAGGTGCGGGGACGTCGCCAGGAAGAGCAGGGTGGAGCGCGTGCCGGCCAGCTCCCGGTCGACGGCGAGCGCGAGCGCGCGGGCCATCTCGCGCATGGCCTGCTCGGACGCGTCGCGCTCCAGACGCGCGAGCCGCACGATCGCCAGGGCACCAAAGGTCACCACTGGGATCAGCGCGGCGAGCACGAGCACGACGAGATATGAACGGACTTTCCAACGCCAGCGCACGACACTGCATGATAAGCAGACCCGGCGCGAATCACAAACAAAACCGCGCGGAAACAGAGGGGAAAATGTTTCACACTCAAATGTAAATCCGGGAACGTTTCTACGTCTCAAACCACCCGCCAGGCGGTCACGCGCCGCGTGACGCCCCTTGGCTAGGTCAGACCCGGAGGACGATCTTTCCGAACTGCTTGCCTTCGGCCAGGCGCTGCTGGGCGGCGGCGCCGTCGGCGAGGGGGACGACCTCGTCGACGATGGCGCGGAGACGGCCGGCGAAGAACTGGCGCATGACGTCGTGGAACTCGGCGTCGTTAGCCATCGTGGAGCCGACGATCGCGATCTGGTTCCAGAACACGATGCGGATGTCGGTCTCGCCGATGGGGCCGGTCGTGGCTCCACACGTGACCAGCCGCCCGCCCTTGCGGATCGAGCGCACCGACTGTTTCCAGGTCGAGGCGCCGACGTTCTCGATGACGAGGTCCACGCCGCGCCGTCCGGTCTCCTCGAAGACTTTCTTCGCCCAGTCCTCCTTCGAGTAATTGATGCCGACGTCGGCCCCGAGCTGGCGCGCGCGCTCGAGCTTGTCGTCGCTGGACGACGTCACGAACACCCGCGCGCCGCAGAGCTTGGCGATCTGCACCGCGGTCGACGACACGCCGCCGCCCACGCCGAGGATGAGCACGTCCTGGCCGGCCCGGAGCTGACCCTGCGTGACCACCATCCGCCACGCGGTCATGTTGGCGAGCACGAACGACGCGGCATCCTCGTAGGAGATCGCGTCGGGCAGGGGGAGCACGCGATCCCCGCGGACCGCGACCAGCTCGGCCATGCCGCCTGGTAGATGCTCGCCGAGGATGCCGTACCGCACGCAGAGGCTGTGCTCGCCGATCCGGCAGTACTCGCAGCGGTCGCACGTCAGGTTGGGATTGACGGCCACGCGGGTTCCGGCCTTCACGCCCGACACCGCGGCGCCGACTTCCACCACGTCGCCCGCGATGTCGCAGCCCGTCCAGAACGGCAGCGGGGTCTTGAGCGCGGGGATGCCCTCGCGCACGAACAGGTCGAGGTGGTTCAGCGCGCACGCCTTCACTCGCACGAGCACCTGGTCGGCCTTGATCGTGGGATCGGGCACGTCCTGGAGCTTCAGCTTGTCGGGACCGCCGAACTCGTTGAACGCGAGCGCCTTCATCCGTTGAACTCCTTGACCGTCCGGGCCAGCCGCGGATCGTCGAGCCCGGACTGGTGCGGCTGGTAGAACGCGGTGCGGTCGAGCAGGTCGCCGTAGCGCTCCGTCACGCGCGCCGCGATGGTCTCGTAGGTGCCGGTCACCGCGTACGTGTCGACCATCTCGTCGGTGATGAGATCGGCCATGCCCGCCCAGTCGCCCTCGACGGATTTTCTGTGGAGGCTGGGGATGATGTCCTGCCAGCCGTGGGTGGCCAGCACCGGCTCGTAGGTGCGCGTGGAGGCGTAGAAGGCGATCTGCTGGCGCACGGCCTGGCGCGCCCGGGCCTGCTCTTCTTCGGTGTCGCCGATGATCACGAACCCCGCGGTCGCGTACGTGAAGTCCCCGCGCGCGCGTCCGGAGGCGCGCAGGCCCTCGTCCACCGCGGGATGGACGTACTCGCGCAGGTACTTGGGGCTGTTGAACGGGTGCACGTGCAGGCCGTCGCAGACTTCACCGGCCACCCGGCACATGTACGCGTTGACGCCTGAGATGTAGACAGGGATGTGCGGGTGCTCGATGGGCTGGGGCGCGAAGAACGGGGTCATGAGGTCGAAGCGGTAGAACTGGCCCTTGAAGTTGAGCCGTGTCCCGTTCTGCCAGCAGTCCCAGATCGCGCGCAGCGCCTGCACGACCTCGCGGAGCTTCGGCCCGGGGGACTCCCACTTGACCGAGAACCGGCGCTCGTTGTGACCCTTCACCTGCGAGCCCAGGCCGAGGATGAAGCGCCCGTTGGACGCGGCCTGCAGGTCCCAGGCGATGTGGGCGGTGATCATCGGAGAGCGCGGAAACGCGACGGCGATCGCGGTGCCGAGCTTCACGCGAGAGGTCGCGGTGGCGGCCACGGCCAGCGGCAGATACGGATCGTGCTGGGTCTCGGAGGACCAGAGACAGTCGAACCCCAGAGCCTCGACTTTCCGGGCATATGCGGCGACCGACTTGAGATCGTGCGTGAGCATCCCCGCGTCCAGCTTCATGGATCTCTCCTTGCGAGCGAGCGTTACTCGAGGCGGACGCGCGAGCCGAGGCCGGTGAGGACCGCGCGCGCCTCGCGGACGATGGCCTCGACGACCTCGGCGGCGCCGGGGAGATCGTGGATCAGCCCCACGCTCTGCCCCGACCACAGGGGCAGGTAGCTGCCGTCGTCGCGCTTGGCGGACGCGGCGTAGATGTCGGCGGCGGCGTTGCGCTGAAGGAGCGGCGGCAGCACCGGCGCCCCGGACTCCGCGTACTCGCGGGCGAACGTGTTGCGGAGCGCGCGCGCGTAGAGCCCGCTGAAGACGTCGGTGATGGTGGTGGCGTCGGCCTCGCTCTCGAGCAGCGCTTTCTTGTAGAACTCCTCGGCCAGCGACTCGCGCGTGGCCACGAACCGCGTGCCGAGCAGGATGCCGGCGGCGCCGAGCGCGAGCGCCGCGGCCAGGCCGCGACCGTCGGCGATGCCGCCGGCGGCGACCACGGGCACGTTCACCGCGTCGACGATCTGGGGGACGAGCGCGAGCGTACCGGTGGCCGCGCTCTCCGCCGAGGCCGCTTTGGCGCCGGTCGAGCGGTGGCCGCCCGCCTCGAAGCCCTGGGCCACGATCACGTCGACGCCGGCGCCGGCCGCCGCCCGCGCGTCCTTCACGGTGGCCACCATCGCGACGATCTTGATCCCGCGCTCGAAGCAGCGACGAGCCAGCGCGACGTCCGGCGTGCCGAGGGCGGCGCTGAACACCGGCACGCGCTCGTCGAGGATCACCTCGATCGCGTCGTCGACCAGGTCGGGGACGGGGTCCGGCCGCTCGGTCCTGGTGGGAATGCCGAGGCGCTCGCGGAATTGATTGAGCGCGCCCTGGGCCGCACGCATCGTGCGGTCAGGGATCGTCGCCGGGTCGGTCGGCGGACGCAGCTCGCTGTGGAGCCAGAGGTTGACGCCGAAGGGCCGGTCGGTCAGCTCGCGCACGCGGCGGATGCGCCGGCGCAGCTCGTCGGCGGGGAAGTTCAACCCGGCGAGGATGCCGAGGGCGCCCGCGCGGCTCACCTCGGCGACCAGCTCCGGCCCCGCGACCCCGCCCATCCCCGATTGAAGGATCGGATACTCGATACCGAGCAGGTCGCAGAGCGCGGTGCGGAAGACCACCGTCACTCCGCGCGATAGAGCTTGACGGCGTTCTTGTACGCCACCTGCTCGGCGACCGCCGGCGACAGCTCGCCGAGGATGCGCCGCGTCCACTTCATCAGACGGTCGAGCATGGCCGGCTCGAAGAGCTTCGGCGCCCACACGTCGATCCCGATCACGAAGCGATCCGGCATCTTCTCGATCAGGGCCTTCCACGCGGGATCGAGATGGCCGGTCTCGGTCGCGAGCGCCGGCGTGCGCTGGAAGTGCATGCCCGAGAGATCGACGACCAGGTTGGGGTGACGCGTGAGCAGCGGCTCGAGCTTCGCGGGCGGAGCCTCGCCGGCGTGGGCGAGCACGATCATGGTCTTGGGATGGCCGGCGAGCGCTTCGCCGAGGGCCGCGGTGGCGCGCTCGTTCAGCTCGTCGTGGACGATCACGGGCAGCCCGTGCTTGGCCGCGGTCTCCAGCACCCGCGTGAACGCCGCCGCGGTGGGGTCGCGATCGATCTTGCGCGAGACCTGGCGCAGGTGGATCTCGCCGATCGCGTGGGCCTTGACGCGGGCGAGGGCCTGCTCGAGGCGGATGTTGGCGTCAGGCGCCATCGGGTCCGGCACGACAACTCCGGCGAGGACGCGGTCGGGATACTTCTTCGCCGCGGCGGCGATCCACGCCGGGTCGTCCTTCTGTACGCCGCCCACGCCGAGCAGGAGCACGCGGCGGACGTCGTGACGCTTCATCGCGGCCGCGTAGGCGTCGATGGCCGTCGCGCTGGAGACGTGCGAGTGGGCGTCGATGAGCGGCCCCGCGTAATCGGCGGCGCTCGCCGCCGGCGCCAGGGCGGCGAGCGTGAAGATCGCGAGCAAGGGGACGATCAGGCGCGCCACGACGATCCTATCTGGACGACTTCTGCTTGAAGTGCGCGGAGAGCGCGTCCATGAGCCGGCTGAGCGCTTCCTTCTCCGACAGCCCCTTGGCCGTGACCTGGTACTCGACGGCTTCCGCCACCCATTCCCCGGCCTCGCTCTTGTACACCTCGACCTCGAAGTTCATCAGTGCGCACCTTGCGTCGCCCCGCGCAGGGGGCCCGCGGCGGCCTCCGCGATAGCGTGGTCGTTGTCGGCGGGGACGGCGCCGCTGACCCCGACGGCGCCCGACGGGTGGCCGTTGATCACGATCGGTACCGCGCCACGGCCGAAGACGAACGCGTATTCGGGGAGCGAGGCGACGTTGCCGGCGAAGAGCTGGCGGCCCGTGTTGAAGCGTTCTTCCAGGTCGAGCGTGGACGTCTGAAATCCGGCTGATGCGTTGGCCTTGGCCCGCGCGATCTCAGGCGTCACCCACAGCGCGCCGTCCATCCGGTGACAGGCCACGAGATGGCCGCCCTCGTCCACCACCGCGACGGCCACGCGGAACCCCAGCTCCTGAGCCTTGGCGACGCCGCGCTCGATGCACTCGACCGCGTGCTTGAGCGACAGCGTCATCGGCGGTCCCGAGCAGCGCCACGCCGCATGGGCAGCGCACCGTTCGCGCTTCGCGTGATCGGGGGGGTATGGGGGGAGCCGTAGGGGCCCCCCATCATGGAAGATCGACCCAGACGCTTCCGGTCTCGTCGACGCGCGTGGGATAGCTCGGCACCGCGCCGCCGCGGCTCGGCATCAGGCAGGTGCCGGTCTTCACGTCGAAGCTCCAGCCGTGCCACGGACAGGTCAGGCGCGTGCCCGAGAGCTGGCCCTCGCTGAGGGGACCGCCTTGATGCGTGCACACGTCGCTGCAGGCGTACACGCTCTCGCCCACGCGCACCAGCACCACCGCCTTGCCCTCGACCTCGACGTACTTGGGTTCCCCGACCGGTACCTCCGCGAGGCTCGCCATCCGGATCTCGGC
>DATHGT010000370.1:0-13458 GCA_035317605.1 Candidatus Acidiferrum sp.
CCGTTCTCGCTCACCGGCCAGCCGAACGCGATGGGCGGGCGCGAGACCGGCGGGCTGTCGCATCTCCTGCCCGGATATCGCGGCGTGACCGACGCCGAGCATCGCGCCGCCGTGGAGCATCACTGGGGCGTGCCCGCCGGCCGCATCGGAGACCGGCCCGGACTGGCGGCGCTCGAGATCTTCGAGGGTCTCGCGCGCGGCGACGTGAAGGCCGTGTGGATCCTCGGCACGAACCCCGCGGCCTCGATGCCTGAACCCGAGTTGATCGCGACCGCACTTCGCCGCGCGGAGCTGGTGATCGTCCAGGACGCCTATCACCCGACCGAGACCACGCGCTTCGCCGACATCCTGCTGCCCGCCGCGCAGTGGCCGGAGAAGGACGGGGTGATGACCAACTCCGAGCGCCGGGTGACGTACCTGCCGAAGCTCGTGGAGCCGCCGGGCGAGGCGTGGCCCGACGCCGTCATCCTCGCGCGCTTCGCTCACGAGATGGGCTGGAAGGCGGCGTTCCCGTACGCGAGCGCCGCGGAGATCTTCGACGAGTTCGTCGCGCTCACCTCGGGCACCCGCTGCGACATGGCCGGGCTCAGCCACGCGCGTCTCTCCGCCGACGGACCGCTCCAGTGGCCGTGCCCCGCGCCCGATCATCCCGGCACCGAGCGGCTCTACACCGACGGCCGCTTCGCCCACGCCGACGGCCGCGCGCGGCTCGTTGCCGTCGAGCACGCGGAGCCCGTGGAGACGCCCGACGCGGCCTACCCGTTGACGCTCACCACCGGGCGCGTGCGCGATCACTGGCACACGCTCACGCGGACCGCGAAGTCGCCGGCGCTCCTGGCCCGCACGCCGGAGCCCTACCTCGAGATCAGCCCGCGGGACGCCGCCCGCGCCGGGCTCAGCGACGGCGACTTCGCGGAGATTGCCTCGCGCCGCGGCGTCGTGATCGCTCAGTGCCGGGTGACCCCGACGATCCGGGAAGGCACGTGCTTCCTGCCGTTCCACTGGGGGCACGAGTTCGGCCGGGACAAGTCCGCCAACAACCTCACGCTGAGCGCGCGCGATCCGCTTTCGCATCAGCCCGAGCTGAAGGCCGCCGCCGTGCGCGTGCGTCGGGCCAGCGCTCCCACGCCGACGGGTGCATCGTGAACCGCATCGAAGCCCTCAAGGCCCAGCGCGACGGGCTCGATATCCAGGACGACCTGGTCCGGTTCGCGCGAGAGGGGTGGCGCACGATCGCGGACGACGACAAGGAGCGCCTGAAGTGGGTCGGCGTGTTTCATCGCAAGCCGACGCCGGGGCACTTCATGATGCGCATTCGCATGCCGAATGGCGTGCTCACCTCGGCCCAGATGCGACTGCTCGGGGAGATCACGCGGCAGACCGGACGCAACGTCGCGGACGTGACCACCCGCCAGCAGATCCAGCTCCGGTGGGTCACCATCGACGGGGTCCCGGAGACGATCGCGCGGCTGGAGGCGGCGGGACTCTCGAGTCTCCAGACCGGGATGGACAACATCCGCGGGATCGTCGGGTGCCCCGCGACCGGACTGACCCCGAAGGAGCTGGTGGACACCGCGCCGATCGCGGCGGCGTTTCAGCGGATCTTCCTCGGCAATCGCGAGTTCACGAACCTGCCGCGCAAATTCAACGTGACCATCACCGGCTGTCCCGACAACTGCACGGCCGCCGAGACCCAGGACGTCGCGATGACTCCGGCCATCGACGGCTCGGGCGCATCCGATGCGCCCTCGGGCGCCGCCGGCTTCAACCTCGCGGTCGGCGGCAAGCAGGGATCGGGCGGGGCGACCCTGGCGACCGACCTCGACGCGTTCGTGCGTCCGGACGAGGCGGCCGAGGTCTGCGCGGCGATCGCGCTGCTGTTTCGGGACCACGGTACCCGCGAGGCGCGCAGCCGCGCGCGGCTGGCCTTCCTCGTGGAGGAATGGGGCGCCGAGCGCTTTCGCAAGGAGCTGGAGGTCCGCCTGGCCCGCCCGCTGCCGTCGGCCGGGCGGGACGCGCGGAGCCGCGCCGTCACCGATCACCTCGGGGTGTTCCGCCAGCGCGAGGCGGGGATGAACTACGTCGGGCTCAAGACGCCGGTCGGACGGATCACCGGCGATCAGCTCCTCGAGCTGGCGCGCCTCGCCGACGCGTACGGCAAGAGCGAGGTGCGGGTGACCCCGCTCCAGAACGTGCTGCTGCCTCACGTCCCCGACCGGCGGCTGGGCGCGCTGCTCGCCGAGCCCCTGCTGCGCGAGCTTCCCTACAACCCCTCGGAGGTCTTTCGGGGGGTCTCGTCGTGCACGGGCACGGACTTCTGCAACCTGGCCTTGATCGACACCAAGACGCGGGCGATGGCCCTCACGCGCGAGTTCGAGCGACGGCTCGGCAAGACGCGTCCGATCGCCGTGCGGTGGTCGGGGTGCCCGGCCGGCTGCGGAAACCACCTCACCGCCGACGTCGGCCTGCAGGGCTGCAAGGTGAAGGTCGACGGCAAGATCGTCGACGGCGTCCACGTGTTCGTGGGCGGGCGCGGCGGCCCCGAGCCGCGGGCGGCGGCGAGGATCCTCGAGGACGTGCCCTGCGACGAGCTGCCCGAGGTCCTCGATCGCCTGCTGCGCTTCTTTCCGCGCGGCGAGCGGAAGGAGGAGGCGCCCTGAGCCCGGGTGCGCGCGTCTCGTTCGTGGGCGCCGGACCCGGCGATCCCGAGCTGGTCACGCTCAAGGCGCTCCGCCGGCTTCGCGAGGCGGACGTGGTGATCCACGACCGGCTCGTGCCCGTCGAGCTGCTCCGCGAGGTCCCCGCCGAGGCCGAGATCATCGACGCCGGCAAGGCGCCGGGGCGCCATTGCCTCCCGCAGGCCGAGATCAACTGGCTGCTGGTGGACCGTGCCCGTCGGCGGGGGAGGGTCGTGCGTCTGAAGGGCGGCGATCCCGCGGTGTTCGGTCGGCTGGCCGAAGAGATCGACGCCGTGCGGTCGGCGGGCGTCCCGTTCGAGATCGTCCCCGGCGTGACCGCGGCGACGGCCGCCGCCGCCCGCGCCGGCATCTCGCTGACCGAGAGGGGCCACGCCTCGATGCTGGTATTCGCCACCGCGACCGACCACACCGGACGCGCCCCGAGCGGTCTCGACTGGGGCCTGCTCGCCCGGGCCGAGGGCACCCTGGCCTTCTACATGGGCGTGCACACGCTCGAGACCGTCACCGCGTCGCTGACCGCGCTCGGGCGCGATCCGCGCGAACCCGCGATTCTCGTCGAGCGCGTCGGCGGCGCGGACGAGCGCATCATCGCGGGCCGGCTGGGCCAGATCGCCGCCGCCGCCCGCGCGGCCGGCGCCGAGTCGCCCGCCATGCTGATCACCGGCCCGACCGTCGCGACGGCGACCGCGCCGTTGACCGCACGACGGGTGCATGCCGGCGCTCTCGCCGCCGCCGCGACGGTCGTCGTCGACGCCTGAACGGATCGTTCGCCGCCCGCTGCGCCCCGTCCCCTCCCAAATGTTTGGTCCTGGGCGAGTCGCAGTGCGAAACTACCGGCAGGTGGTCGCGAGCGGTTCACTTTCCTCGTAAAAGGAGGAGCGATGACACAGGTGAAGTGGTCGAGGATCGGGGTGTTCCTGATGTGCCTGCTCATCGCGACGGTGGCGCCCGCCTCCGCTCAGCTGGCCGATCCCCTGAGTTTGGCCGCGTCCGGCGTGGTGCTGCCCTACTTCAGCGATCCGGCGGCCGGATTCGTGTCGGTCCTCGAGGTCGTCTCGCCGGTCGTGCCCTCGAGCTTCACCAACCCGATTCACATGGTGTTCTTCCAGGAGAACTGCGCGCGCAACAAGTCGATCGCGGACTTGGAGACCGCCAAGCAGGCCAAGGCCTACGTCACCACCGTGCTGCCGTTCGCGATCAACATCAACGGCCTCGTGGCCATCGGCAACACGCTGCAGGGCAACGATCTGGTCCCGATCAACTTCCCGCTCCACACGCGCACGCACTATATCTCCGTCAAGGACGGCCGGCTGCGCGAGTTGGAGCCGATCATCCTCGATACGTTCCTGTCGTTGAATCCGGCGTTCCTGCCGCTGGTCGAGAACCCCGGTTTCGGGGGCTCGGTCGGCCTGTGCGGTCCGGGGCCGGGCGTGTTCGCCGGCAGCATCAACAACGGCTACTGCTGGAGCCCGCTGCGCTCCGCGGCAACCTTCGTCACGCCGCAGGAGACGGCGTCGCTGAAGGCCTCCATCTACCTGATCTGCCCGACGTCCGACATCCAGGCCAACGCGGGCACCGGCGTCTTCCCGATCGCCGCGGGCTTCCCGAGGATCCAGAACCGGGACGGCTCGTTCGGGTTCCCGGCGCGCAACGTGATCACGAACGCCAACGTGACGACGCTGCGCGGCCGTATCTACAACGACGACGAGTCCGGGCCGAAGGACATCCTGGTGCCGTGCGCGTGCCTGACCACCACCACGGTCGCCAGCATCGACAGCCTCTACAGCACGGCCCCGGTGAACCTGGGGGCCCACACCGTGCCGGTGTGGTACACGGAGCTGGAGGCGCAGTCGGTGACTTCGAACCCCGTCATCTCGAACCCGCAGTTCTTTTCCTTCACCGGCTACTGGGGTCTCACGGTGACGGGTCGTGAGGCGACGCTCTTCCATCGCATGAGCAATGCCTCGCTGGACAACCTGTCGTTCGGGACGTTCAACCCGTTCGCTAACCGGTAAGGCGACGCCGGGCGGCGCTCAGCCGTCCGGTCGCGGTAACCTACAGGCCCGAGGGCTCCACAGCCCTCGGGCCTGTGGTGTCTCGGCGTAGAATGTCGTCGCGATGCTGAATCCCTTCCGCCAGCCGCAACTGATCAAGGCCGAGCCGTTCATGTCGATGCCGGCCAAGTTCCGGAATCGCCGGCGCACCGCGTGGTCCGATCCGAACCGTCAAGGGGCCGAGGTCGACAGCTTTCTCGAGGGGCCATCGTTCGACCGGGCCGGCAATCTCTACTTCGTGGACATTCCGTTCGGGCGGATCTTCCGCATCACGCCGCGTGGCCAGTGGGAGCTGGTCGTCGAATACGACGGATGGCCGAACGGATTGAAGCTGCACAAGGACGGACGCTTCTTCATCGCCGACTACCGGCGCGGGCTCCTGGCCCTCGATCCCGGACGCGGCGCCGTCGAGCCGATTCTGGAGACCGCGTACAGCGAGGGGTTCAAGGGGCTCAACGATCTGCACTTCGCGGCGAACGGCGATTGCTACTTCACCGATCAAGGCCAGACCGGCATCGCCGATCCCACCGGCCGCGTGTTCCGGCTCCGCGCGAACGGGGCGCTGGAGCGGCTGGTCTCCAATGCGCCGAGCCCCAACGGCATCACGCTGAACACCACGGACTCCCAGGTGTACGTGGCCGTCACCCGATCTCAACAGATCTGGCGTTTGCCGCTGATGGCGGACGGCCAGCCCGCGAAGACCGGTGTGGCCATCCAGCTCTCGGGCGGACACGCGGGACCCGACGGCATCGAGATGGACGCGGAGAACGGCCTCGTGGTCTGCCACCTGGGCGTCGGCGTGTGGCGCTTCGACGCCAACTGTCTGCCGACGCACCTCGTCCACGCCGACGGGCATCGCCTGCTCACCAACGTCGCCTTCGGCGGCCCCGATCGCACCACCATCTACCTCACCGACTCCCTGAACGGAGACATCCTCACCGCGCGGTGGCCGGTCGCCGGCAAGCTCCTCTTCGGCCTGCAGTAGGACCCTCGGATGGGGCTTCACCCCCCTTCCGACGCTCGTCGCTCGCTTGCGCTCGCTCCTCACCGCCTCCCCCCAGAACAGGATTGCGCGGACCTCGATCATTGAAGGGCTCGGCTCGCCGCCGAGCGACTCACCTCGCACTGCCATGCCCGCGCTCGACCAGCGGCAACGGTCGCGCGCGTACACTGAAACGTGGATGCGTGCGACGGGTGACGTCGTGATCGCGGAAGATCGTGCGCGCCGGGCGGTGGAGCTGGCGGAGGCGCTCTTGCGCGAGGCGCGGGCGCAGCAGACCGGCGAGGAGCACGCCCAGGCCCGGAAGCTCGCCCGGATGATGGCCGATCCCCACGGCAAGGAGCTGACGATCGCGCTGGCCGATCAGGCCTTCCGCAGCCGCCGCCCCGAGCGCATCGCCGATCAGCTCGCCTACCTGCTCGAGCGCTATGGCGTGCCCCAGTACATGGACTGGTGGGAGCGCGTCGCGCTGCTGCTGGGTGGCGCGATGGCGCACTATCTGCCGAGCCTGGTCGTGCCACCCATCGTGGCCCGCCTGCGCCAGGAAACGCAGAACATGATCCTGCCCGGCGAGGAGGAAGACCTGCGCCGGTATCTCGACGAACGCCGCCACGCGGGCGTGCGCCTCAATCTCAATCAGCTCGGCGAGGCGATCCTCGGCGAGGGTGAGGCGGCGCGCCGGCTGGAGGCGTACGTGGCGCTGCTCGCGCGCGACGACGTCGAGTACATCTCGGTCAAGGTCTCGTCGATCGCCAGCCAGATCGAGCTGTGGGCCTTCCGCGACACCGTGGCGCGCGTGGCCGAGCGTCTGCGCACGCTCTACCGGGCGGCGGCGCGGCACGTGTACCGCCATGCCGACGGCAGCGTCACGCCGAAGTTCATCAACCTGGACATGGAGGAGTATCGCGATCTGGATCTCACGGTCACCGCGTTCCGCGAGGTGCTGGACGAGCCCGAGTTTCTCCCGCTCCGCGCGGGGATCGTGCTCCAGGCGTATCTGCCGGACTCGTACCGCGTCCAGCGCGCGCTGACGGACTGGGCGCACGCCCGGCGGCAGCGTGGCGGGGCGCCGATCAAGCTGCGCATCGTCAAGGGGGCGAACCTCGCCATGGAGCGCATCGAGGCCGCCGTGCACGGCTGGCCTCAGGCGCCCTACCAGACCAAGCGCGAGGTGGACGCCAACTACAAGCGCATGCTCGAGCACGGCTGCCGGCCCGAGCACGCGGAGGCCGTGCACCTCGGGGTGGCCAGCCACAACCTGTTCGACGTCGCCTATGGCTTGGTGCTGCGCGAGGTCAACCACGTCGAGCCGTGGGTCGAGTTCGAGATGCTCGAGGGCATGGCCAATCATCAGGCCCGCGCGGTGCAGGCCCGCGCGGGAGGGCTGTTGCTCTACGCGCCGGTCGTACGCGCGGAGGATTTCCACAGCGCGATCGCGTACCTGGTCCGCCGGCTCGACGAGAACACCGCGCCCGAGAACTTCCTGCGCCACGTGTTCGACCTCGAGCCGGACTCGCCGGCGTTCATGGCCGAGCGCGATCGCTTCCTGGCCGCGTTCGACCTGGTGGAGACGCTCTCCGATGCGCCCCGCCGCACCCAGGACCGGCGCGCCGAGGCCGACGCTCCGCATGGCCCGCGCGACGTCGTGTTCGCGAACGATCCCGGCACCGACTGGACGTTGTCGGCCAATCGCGAGTGGATCGAGGACGCCGTCGAGCGCTGGCGCGGGCGTTCGCTGGAAGCGATTCCGCTCCAGATCGGCGGCGCGCTCAGCGCGGGCTCGCGGCAGGGCGAGGGATGTGACCCCTCGCGCCCCGAGCGTGTCGCCTATCGTTACGCGCTGGCCGGCGCCGCCGACGTCGACCGCGCGCTCGCGATCGCCCGCGCGGCTCAGCCGGGCTGGGCGGGGCTCGGACGCGATGCCCGCGAGGCGCGGCTCGAGGCGTGCGCGGCGATACTCGGCCGACGGCGCGACGAGCTGATCGGCGCCATGATCCTCGACGGCGCCAAGACCGTGACGGAGGCGGACGCCGAGGTCTGCGAAGCCGTCGACTTCGCGCGCTACTACGCGCGGGCACTGCGTGACGTGGCCGACGAGGTGAGCGACTGCCGCATGGAGGCGCTCGGCGTGGTGGTCGTCACGCCGCCGTGGAACTTCCCGCTCTCGATCCCCGCGGGCGGGGTGCTGGCGGCGCTGGCCGCCGGCAACGCGGTCGTGCTCAAGCCCGCGCCCGAGGCGGTGCTGGTCGGCTGGCGGCTGGCGAGCTGTCTCTGGGACGCCGGAATCCCGCGCGAGGTTCTTCAATTCGTGCCGTGTCCCGACGACGAGATCGGTCGGGGGCTCGTGACCGACCCGCGCGTGGGCGCCGTCGTCCTCACCGGCTCGGTGGAGACCGCGCGCCTGTTCCTCGGCTGGCGGCCGGACCTGACCCTGTTCGCGGAGACGAGCGGAAAGAACGCGATTGTGATCACGTCGCTCGCCGATCGCGACCAGGCCATCCGCGATCTGGTCCATTCCGCGTTCGGTCACAACGGCCAGAAGTGCTCGGCGGCCAGCCTGGCCATCTGCGAGGCCGAGGTGTACGACGACCCCGCCTTCCGGCGCCAGCTCCGCGACGCCGCCGTCAGCCTCGCGATGGGCAGCGCGTGGGAGCTGGGACGTCGCATCACCCCACTGACCCAGGCGCCCGGCGCCGCGCTCCGGCGCGCGCTCACCGTGCTCGACGAGGGGGAGTCATGGCTGCTCGAGCCGAGGCCGTCGCCGGACAACCCGCGGCTCTGGTCGCCCGGGATCAAGCTCGGCGTGCAGCCGGGCTCGTTCTTCCACCGCACGGAGTGCTTCGGGCCCGTGCTCGGACTCATGCGCGCCAACGATCTCGACCACGCCATCGCGCTCGGCAACGCGACGTCGTTCGGGCTCACCGGCGGGATCCAGACCCTCGACGATCGCGAGATCGCGCGCTGGGTGGAGCGTGCCGAGGCCGGCAACCTCTACGTCAACCGTCCGATCACCGGCGCCATCGTGCGCCGCCAACCGTTCGGCGGCTGGAAGGCCTCGTCGGTGGGTCCGGGAGCGAAGGCGGGCGGCCCGAACTACGCCCTCCAGCTCGCGCGCTGGCATCAGGTGACGCTGCCCGACGACGACGACGAGCCGCTGCCCGAACCGCTTGCCGGGCTGCTCGCGCGGTGTCTGGCCGAGCTGTCGGACGATAGGGCCAGCGCGCTGGTGAGGGCGAGCGCGTCCAGTTACGCGCGGGCGTGGCGCGATCACTTCAGCCGCGAGCACGACCCGAGCGCGATCCGCGGCGAGTCGAACGTGTTCCGCTATCGTCCGTGCCGCCGCGTGATCGTGCGCGCGGCGGCCGCGACCGTCGCGCTGGCCCAGGTGGTTTTCGCCGCGGCGGTCAGCGGTGTCCCCCTGACCGTGAGCTTGACCCCCGATTCACCGCCTGGACCGTGGCGGGCCGGATGTGAAGGCGTCGACGTGATCGTCGAAGCCGAGGCGGGATTCGTCGAGCGTTTGTCCCATCCCGCGGACGCCGAGCGGGTGCGCGCGCTGGCGCCGCTCTCGACCGCCGCCCGCGCCGCCGCCAACGCGGCCGGCGTCACCGTCGTCGACGCGCCCGTCCTCGCCAACGGCCGCCTGGAGCTGCGCTGGTACCTCCGCGAGCAAACCGTCTCCCGCGTCCTCCACCGCTACGGCAACGTCCCCGGCGCGTAGGGTACCGGGTCAGACCCCGACAACTTCGACGTCATATCGCTTGAAGACCCGGTCGTCCGTCATGACGACGAAGCCTTCGACCTGAGCTTGCGCGATCAGCATGCGATCGAAGGGGTCCCGGTGATGGCGGGGCAGGCTGGAGACGCGCAGGGCATGCTGATGCGTGATCGGCAGGAGCGTCGCGGGAACCTGATCCAGTCGACTCCGAAGGTAATCCATCACGTCGAACGGGACACGGAGCTTTCCCAGCGCGTGCTTGATCACGATCTCCCACGTACTGGCGGCGGATACGAAGAACGTGTTGTCCGGGGAGCGAAGCCTGGCCAGGCCAGCCCGAGAGAAGTGCTCAGGGGCTCCGATCACCCACAGCCAGACGTGGGTATCAAGCAGGATCTTCAGCGGTGCCCTCGAACGCGGCCTGGATGTCTGCGGGAAGCGGGGCAGAGAAGTCGTCGGCAATCCAGATGCGCCCCTTGTCGACGCCGAGAACCTGATCCATTCGTCGAGCAGCGCTCACTGGCACCAGCCGGGCGACCGGACGGCCAGCCTTGGCGATGACGACCTCTTCGCCCTTGGCGACGCGGGCAAGGAGTTTGGAGAAGTGGGTCTTGGCCTCATGGACGTTCACGGTTGCCATGATCACCAGGGTAGACTAAGTGCTGGACTAAGTAAAATCCGCGCTCACGCAGACGGCAGGGGCGTGAGACGTGGCGGTTGAGACTCTGCTAGGATCGCGCGCCATGAGCCAGATCACTCCGGCCGTTCGTGCTGACCTCGCCCCGGGCGGGACGCTCCGCGCGGGAATCAACTATGGGAACTTCATCCTCGCCTCCAAGGACCCCGTCACCGGCGAGTCGCGGGGCGTCGCCGTCGACCTGATCGGAGAGATCGCGCGACGGTTGCAGGTGCCCACGGAGATCGTCGCGTACGACAAGGTCGGGGTCATGGTCGACGACGCGAAGACCGGCTCGTGGGACATCGCGTTCCTCGGCTCGGAGCCCGCGCGGGAGCGCGAGATCAGCTTCACCGCGGCCTACCTGGAAATCGAAGCGACGTATCTGGTGCCGGGCGCCTCACCGCTGCGTCACGCCTCCGACGTCGACCGCGACGGGATCACCGTGACCGCGGCCGCGCGGGCGAACTACGAGCTGTTCCTGAGCCGCACGCTGAAGCACGCCACGCTGACCAGCGCGCCCGACGGCGCCGCGGCCTTCGACCTGCTCGTGACGGGCAAGGTCCACGCCCTCGCGGGGCTGAAGGAAGGATTGTTCGGCCTCGCCGAGAAGCTGCCGGGTTCGCGCATCCTCGACGGCCGCTTCATGGGCGTGCAGCAGTCGATCGGCATCCCCAAGGGGCGCGACGCGGGACTGCAGTTCCTCCGGGCCGTCGTCGAGGATGCGAAAGCCTCCGGTCTGGTCGCCCGCGCGATCGAGAGAACCGGCGCCCGCGGCGTCACCGTCGCTCCAAGCGTCTCCACCCCCTAGCGCGTCACCTCCCGCGCGCGGCGGTGTAGGCGCGCCAGCCGCCGTGGGCGGTGATCTCGCGCTGGCCTTCGCAGAGGGCGGGCTCGCCGAGGACGCCGAGCGTTTCGGTGCCGTCCTCCAGGCGGACCTTGCCGATGCAGAGCCCGGGCGGTTCCTTCAAGAGAATCGCCGCCAGCCCCTCGGGAGGGACCGACCAGACTTCGAGCGCGATCGCGGCGCCGCCCTGGGCCACCCGGATCATCGCGGGGTGCCGGTCGTCGATGGACCACAGGCGATAGACGGGCGCCGTCCGCGCTTCGCGGACGAACGTGGCCCCGGCGTCGACGAGGTTGGCGTTCAGCTCGAGCCCGCGCATGAGGGTGCCGTTGACCGCGAGGAGCACGCTCACGCGAGGGGCTCGTCGAGGCGGTGACAGGCCGCCACGTGGTGGGCGCTCACGCTCCGGAGCTGGGGCATCTCGCGCGTACACCGCTCGAAGCCGTCGGGACAACGCCCGTGGAAGCGGCACACGGTGGGCGAGGGATCGATCGGACTCCGCGGCTCTCCCGCGAGTCGGATGCGGGCGCGCCGGGCGCCTGCGGTAGGAGCTGAACAGCGCTCGGCGCTGTGAGGCGACGCTTCAATGATCGTCGAATCGAGCACGGGGATGGCCGAGACCAGCGCCCGCGTGTAGGGATGCCGCGGCCGCTCGAAGACCTCGCCGACGGGGCCGGCTTCCACGATGCGCCCGAGGTACATCACGAGCACGCGGTCGCTCATCAGGCGGACCAGGTTCAGATCGTGCGAGACGAACAGATAGGTCATCCCGAGGCGTCGCCGGAGGTCGGCCAGCAGGTGCAGGATCACCGCCTGCACCGAGACGTCGAGCGCGGAGGTCGGCTCGTCGAGCACCAGGAGCGCGGGCTCCAGCGCGATGGCCCGCGCGATGCCCACGCGCTGCTGCTGCCCGCCCGAGAGCTGATGAGGAAACCGACCGAGCAGCTCGCGCGGCAACCCGACCAGCTCGGCGACGTCCTCGACCCGGCGCCGGGTCTCGCCGCCGGCCAGCCGGGCGAGGCGACGCAGGGGCTCGGCGATGGTGGCGAACGCGGTGAAGCGCGGGTTGAGGCTGTCGGCCGGATCCTGGAAGACCATCTGGATGCGCGCGCGCTCGGGCTCGCGGGCGAAGCGTCGCGCCGGGACCGCGCCGACGTCACGGCCGTCGAACACGAGGCGTCCCTCGGTCGGATCGAGGAGCCGGGTGAGGAGCCGCACCAGCGTGGACTTGCCGCAGCCCGATTCGCCGACGAGCCCGACGCACTCGCCGCGCTCGATCGTGAAGCTGACGTCGTCGACGGCGTGGAGCCATCGGCGCGTTCCGCGCACGGGGAAGCGCTTGCTCACGCCCTGCACCTCGACGAGCGGGGTCCGCGGGGTGGCCGGCGAAGCGTCCGCCCCGGGCGCGGTCATCGGCGCGACGCTCACAGCGGCACCCGACACGCGACCGTGTGACCGTTCCCCACGGCCAGTCGCGGCAGCGGCGGCTCGTCGCATACGGCCACGGCGCGCTCGCAGCGCGAACGATAGCGGCAGGGCGGCAGCGTCCCCCGCAGGTCCGGCACGGTACCGGGGATTGGTCGGAGATCGTCGAGGGTCGCCCGCGGCCGCGGGGTCGACGCGATCAGCCGCGCGGTGTAGGGATGGCGCGGCGAGGCGAACAGCTCGGCGGTGGGCGCGGTCTCCACCACGTGACCGGCGTGCATGACCACGATCTGGTGCGCGCGCTCGCCGGCCAGCGCGAGATCGTGGGTGATCAGGATCATGGCCATCCGGGTGGCGCCGGCGATCTCCTCGATCAGCTCGAGGATGGCGGCCTGCGTGGTCACGTCCAGCCCCGTGGTCGGCTCGTCGGCGATGAGCAGCGAGGGGGAGCAGGCGACGGCGAGCGCGATCATCACGCGCTGGCACATGCCGCCCGACAGCTCGAACGGATACGCGTGATAGGCGCGGGCGGGGTCGGCGATCTGCACACGGGCGAGCAGGGTCAGCGCGCGCTCGCGGACGTGAGCGCTCGGCAGGTTGGCGTGACGGCGCAGCACGTCCTCGATCTGCCGGCCCACCGGCCGGATCGGGTTGAGCGCCGTCCGCGGGTTCTGAAAGATCATCGACAGCTCGCGCCCTCGATACTCGCGGAGCGTCCCCTCTCCGGCCCGGAGCAGATCGAGACCACCGAAGACCACGCGCCCGCTCGTCACCCGCGCCGCCGGATGAAGAATCCCGAGGATGGCCAGCGCGGTGACCGACTTGCCGGAGCCGCTCTCGCCGACCACCCCGACGGTCTCGCCGCGCCCGACCGTGAACGAGACACCATCCAGCGCCCGCACGATGCCGTCACGCGTCCGGAATTCCACCGACAGATCCTCGACGGCGAGGAGCGGGATCTCGGGAGTCGTCATGTGCGCCGTCGCGGGTCGATGACGTCGCGGAGGGCATCACCCAGAAGATTGAAGCAGAACACCGC
>DATHGT010000371.1:0-23467 GCA_035317605.1 Candidatus Acidiferrum sp.
GGCTCCATCGGCTGGGCCACCGTGAGTCCCGTCGGCCCGAGATCGAACACGGCCATGTCGGATTTGATGACCGCGCCGCGCTGGATCTTGGGCACGGGCATGCCCAGCACCCGGCCGTAGACCGCGGCCGACGCGGCGACGTCGGTCACCGCGATGTACACGCGATCCACGCGCCGCACGCCGTTGGGATGCGGGCCGGACGCGCGCCGCTCGGCGAGCGGGGTCAGGTGCTGGATGAAGAAGATCGGCAGCGCGTTGCGCGGGCCCAGGCGCGCGGACTTCCAGCGCAATGTCTGGCCCGCCGGCGTGCGGCGCTCGCCGTCGGCGACGTCGCTCACGTCCACCTCGCGCTGCCGCATGGCCGCCACGTCGGCGGCGAGATCGTCGCTCTGCACCGCGACGTAGCGAAAGCCGCCGCCCCGGGCCAGGAAGTCGAGCAATCCGCCGTCCGGGCTCGCCGCCAGATACTCGGCGCGATCGCGCACGCTCATGAGCTCCAGATAGTCCTCGGCATTGAACGCGATCGCGTTCTCCGTCCCCCGCCCGGTGTGCACGCCGCCCGGGCGGACGTCGAACCCGATGCGCGCGTAGGCGTCGAGGCCCGTGGCGAGATCGGGCACGCAGATCATCACGTGGTCGATGCGCGTGAGCATGCTGGAGTGGCGGCATTATACCCGGCGCGAGCCGCCGCCGGTTTGCGCGGGCCACGGGTGAAGGCATAGACTCGGTCGACATGCGCATCGTGACGCTCGCGATCGTGCTCCTGATGCTCGCCCTCGCTCCCGCGTCCGGGCAGACGCCCAAGCGCGGCGGCATCCTCAACGCGATGCAGGCCGAGGATCTGCCGGCCGGGTTCGCGCTCCACGAGACGGCCACGATCATGGGCCTGTGGCCAGTCATGCCCTGCTATTCGAACCTGGTGCTCTTCGATCCGCTCAAGCCGCGCGAGGCGCCCGACACCATCCTTCCCGAGCTGGCCGAGAAGTGGTCGTGGCAGGACGGCTACCGGAACCTCGTGTTCTTCCTGCGCAAGGGCGTCAAGTGGCACGACGGCGCGCCGTTTACCTCCGCCGACGTGAAGTTCACGTTCGACGTCGTGCGCGAGGCCAGGGATGCTCCGGCCAAGCTGCGCATCAACCCGCGCCGGGAGTGGTACGCCAACGTCGAGTCGATCGAGACGCCCGAGCCGCACACGGTGATCTTCCACCTCAAGCATCCGCAGCCTTCGCTGCTCAGCATGCTGGCGTCGGGCTACTCGCCGATCGTGCCGGCGCACGTGCCGCTGGCCACCCTGCGGAGCAAGTGCGTGGGCACGGGGCCGTTCCGGCTCAAGGAGTACGTACGCGGGCAGCGGATCGAGCTGGAGCGCAATCCCGATTACTTCATCAAGGGCCGTCCGTACCTCGACGGGATCAGTTACCCGATCATCACCGAGCGCGGCACGCGCCAGGCCGCGCTCCAGGCCGGACGCCTCGACATCTCGCTGCCCACGGAGATGACGAAGGTCATGGCCGAGACGCTGAAGCAGGCGGCCCCCGCGATCGTGATCACGCAGACCGCAGCCAGCGGAAGCGACAACGTGATCCTGAACCACAAGCGCCCGCCGTTCGACAACGTGCACGTGCGCCGCGCCATCAACCTCGCCCTCGATCGTCGCGCGTGGGCCCAGGTGCGCGACGGCGTCGCCAGCTCCGCCATGCCCCCGCGACCGCTCGCGCTCTGGGGACTCTCGGCGCCGGAGCTGGCGAAGATGCCGGGGTTCCGCGATCCCGCGCGTGACCGGGCCGACGCGCGCCGCCTGCTCGCCGAGGCCGGGTTCGGTCCGGGCAAGCCGCTTCGCGCCGAGCTGGCCACGCGCAGCTGGGCGCTCCAGGTCGACCTCGCGGTGTTCGTGCAGGATCAGCTTCGCCAGGTCGGCATCGAGACCACGCTGAAGCAGATGGAGTCGGCCGTCTGGTATCCGGCGCTGGCGCGCCGCGACTACACGCTCGGGGCCAACCTCACCGCCGTCGGCATCGACGACCCCGACGCGCTCTTCTACGAACAGTACAAGTGCGGCTCGACGCGCAACTCCACCGACTATTGCAATCCGGACGTCGACCGGCTGATCGATCTCCAGTCCCAGGAGCTCGATCCGAAGAAGCGCCTGACCCTGGTGCTCGACATCCAGCGCCGTCTGGAGGAAGACGTGGCCAAGCCGATGCTCGGCTGGCGCAACGCGTACTTCGCGCGCTGGCCCTACGTGAAGAACCTCGTCCCCCACGCGCCGATCTACAACTTCGTGCGCATGCAGGACGTCTGGCTGGATCGCTGACAGGGAGGTCACTCAACCATGCCCCGGTCTCGTGGCGTCTCGCACGCACTCGTCGCCCTGCTCGTCGTCTCGCTCGCCGTCCTCGCGGGTCCGCCCGCGGCGCGCGCGGACGCGCCGGCCGGGCAGGTCACGTGGGCGGTGTCGGTCACGCTGCCGCCGGCCTGGTTCGATCCCGCTGAGGCCACCGGGCTGCTGATCCCGTTCTCCGTCTACTACGCGATCCACGACGCGCTCGCCAAGCCGATGCCGGGTAAATTGATGGCTCCGAGCCTGGCCGAGTCGTGGACCTCTTCGCCGGACGGGCTCACCCACGAGTTCGTGCTGCGCCAGGGCGTGCGCTTTCACAACGGCGATCCCGTGACCGCCGACGACGTGAAGTTCTCCTTCGAGCGCTACCGGGGCGTCTCGGCCAAGCTGCTGAAGGAGAAGGTTCGCCAGGTCCAGGTCGTCGACCCGCAGCGTGTGCGCTTTCACCTGAAGGATCCGTGGCCAGACTTCCTCACCTTCTACGCGACGCCCGCGACCGGCGCGGCCTGGATCGTCCCGCGCAAATACGTCGAGAAGGTCGGTGACGAGGGCTTCAAGAAGGCGCCGATCGGCGCGGGACCGTACAAGTTCGTCTCGTTCACTCCGGGCGTCGAGCTGGTGGTCGAGGCCAACGAGCAGTACTGGCGGAAGGTGCCGAGCGTCAAGCGGCTGGTCTTCAAGGTCGTGCCCGACGAGACGACCCGGCTGGCCATGCTCAAGCGGGGAGAGATCGACATCTCCTACACCTTCCGGGGGGCCATCGCCGAGGAGGTGCGGCGCACGGCGGGATTGACGCTGAAGCCCGTGCAGTTCTACGGCGACCAGTGGCTGTACTTCACCGATCAGTGGGATCCGAAGTCGCCCTGGGCCGACCGTCGCGTGCGGCTGGCCGCCAACCACGCCATCGACCGTCAGGCCATCAACCAATCGCTGACCCTCGGGTTCTCGCGGCTCACCGGCAGCATCATTCCGCGCGACTTCGAGTTCGCCTGGCCCGTCGCCCCTTATCCCTACGATCCCCAGAAGGCCAAGCAACTGCTGGCGGAGGCCGGGTATCCGCAGGGGTTCGACGGCGAGCTGTGGGCCGACAACGGCGTCGCCGACCAGACGGAGGCGGTGGCCAGTTACCTCGGCGCCGTCGGCATCCGTACCAAGCTCCGCATCCTGGAGCGCGCCGCGCACGTCACCCAGCTGAGGGAGAAGAAGCTCCGGCCGCTCACCTTCGTGATCAGCGCCGCCTACGGGAACGCGGCCACCCGCATCGATTCCTTCGTGTCGGCGGGCGGTCTCTACACCTACGGGACCTACCCGGACATCGAGGGGCTCGTCCAGGAACAATCGGGCGAGCGCGACCGCAAGCGCCGCGAGGCCACCCTGCACCGCATCCAGCAGCTGATGCACGAGCGTGCGATGTTCGCGCCGATCTGGGACATCGTGAGCCTGCACGGCCACGGCCCGCGGGTGGCCGAGCCCGGCTTCGGACTCATCACCCGCTTTCTCTGGAGTGCCCCCTACGAAGACATCAAGCTGAAAGCTCGTTGACGGAGGTCAAGACATGAAGCGCCTCGTCCGTGAATTCGCCTGGATGCTCGTTGCGCTGTGCACGCCGCTCGTGGCCGGCCGCGTCGCCCCGGCCGAGGCCCAGACCAAGCCGGAGGGCGAGATGCGCTGGGCCCTCTACGTGACGGTCGCCCCGGCCTGGCTCGACCCGGGCGAGACGTCCGGTTTCATCACGCCGTTCTGGATCCAGTACGCGCTCCACGACGCGCTGGTCAAGCCGATGCCCGGCAACATCATGACCCCGAGCCTGGCCGAAGGGTGGACGCTCAGTCCCGACCAGCGCGTCTACGAGTTCAGGCTGCGCCGCGGGCTCAAGTTCCACAACGGCGATCCCTTCACCGCCGAGGACGTGAAGTTCAGCTTCTATCGCGCGAAGAGCTCACGGATCCTGAAGGAGAAAGTCCGCGACGTCGAGATCGTCGATCCCTTCCGCATCCGCTTCCACCTCCACGAGCCGTTCCCGGACTTCATGGCGTTCTACGGGACGCTGGCCACCGCGTCGGGCTGGGTCGTGCCCAAGAAGTACGTCGAGAAGGTCGGCGACGCCGGGTTCTTGAAGCATCCCATCGGGCTCGGCCCCTACAAGTTCGTGAAGGACACCCCCGGCATCGAGCTGGTCATGGAAGCCAACGAGAGCTACTGGCGCAAGGTGCCGTCGGTCAAGCGCCTGATCTTCAAGAGCGTCACGGAGGCGACCACGCGCGCGGCCATGCTCAAGAAGGGCGAGGTCGACATCGCCTACCTGCTCGACGCGCCCACCGCGCTCGAGCTCAAGCGCGATCCCAATCTGAAATTGGCGTTCTCCGGGGCCATCGGGATCCACTTCATCGATTTCTTCGACCAGTGGGATCCGAAGTCGCCGTGGCACGACCGCCGGGTGCGGATGGCCGCCAATCTGGCCATCGACCGCCGGGCCCTCAACGAGGCCGAGACCCTCGGCGCCTCACGCCTCACCGGCGCCATGGTCCCGCGCAAGTTCGAGTTCGCGCTGCCGCTGGAAACCTATCCGTTCGATCCGGCCAAAGCCAAGCAGCTGCTGGCCGAGGCCGGCTATCCCAACGGATTCGACGCGGGGAACCTCTACCCCTATCCGCCGTACTTCCAGATGGGTGAGATCGTGGCCAACGACCTCGCCACGGTCGGGATCCGGACGAAGTTCGTGACCATGGAGCGCGCGGCCTTCCAGAAGGCGTGGCTGAGCAAGTCGCTCAAGGGCGTGTGCGTGTGCGTGCACGCCCTCTACGGCAACGCGGCCTCGCGGATGGCGGAGTTCGTGCCCGGCGACGGGTCGTTCTCGCGCGGCGTCGACCCCGACGTCGACGCGCTCTACAAGCAGCAGGCGCGGGAGACCGACAAGAAGAAGCGCGAGGCCATGCTGCACCAGATCCAGCAGCTGCTCTACGAGCGCGTGCGCTTCGGTCCGATCTGGGAATACATCTGGCCGAGCGGCATCGGTCCCCGCGTGGGCGAGCCGGCGCTGCTGAAGATCGATCCGTATCCCTGGTCAGCGCCCCTGGAGGACGTGACCCTCAAGACGAAGTAGCGGTCAGGGAGAGGACGGGGACCGCAACGCCTCGATCGAGGCCACGGCCGTCGCTCTGGTGAGATCCACGACGGTCGGCCGGCCCCGTTCGACCACGACGCGGGTCTCCCAGAGGCGGACGGGTCCCAGCTGGGCCCGGAGCCGATAGCCACCGGGAACGACGTCGGAGATTTCGTACCGATCGTTCAGTCGAGCCTTCGCCCAGTATCGCTGGTCGCGATTGCCGGCCTCGTCGCCCTCCAGGAGAATTCGGAGGGTGGCGGTGGGGCCCGGCGTGGGATTGAACCCCTCTGTCCGCCCGCGCACCGTTCCCACCGCGCGTCCGTCATCGCTGGTGGCGGCGCGCTCGGCCGGCGGCTCGGCCGTCGCAGGCCGCGCCGAGGCCAGCCACTGCCGCGCCACCCGCACCGACTCCTGATCGGGCGAGCCGTGCTGAACGACCCACGCGAAAGCGTGGGTCGCTTCTTCGGCGCGGTCGAGCTGCGAGAGCGCGATGGCCACCCCGTAGCGAACGTCGAGATCATCGGGTTGGGCGGCGAGCGCCGCCTGGTAGACGCGGAGCGCTCCCTCCCAGTCCCGTGCCGCCAGGCGGGCCGCTCCGTCGGTGCGCAGCTCCTCGAACGACTGCGTCACGGGGGGCGGGGTCGCGACCTGGCGGGGCGCTCGTTGGCAGCTCACCACGAGAGCCGCGACCGCGAGCAACACGACTGGCGAGAGCTTACTCACCCGGCGCGAGTTCCTTCCAGGCGACCACGTTCGTCAGTCGGCGATTGTTATCCACCGCGGCCCCCATCGCCTCGCAGCTGTGGCGGATCTGCGCGTTTCCGGACACCCACCCTTCCTTGAAGCCCGGGTCCGTGGCGGTCTCGTTCGAGATGACCGCGCCGTAGACCGTCTGGACCCCGCCTCCCATGAATCCGATCCCGACGTATTTTCCGGTGACGATGATCACCCCGTTCCAGGCGAAGTTCCCGTTGATCTTGAAGTCGCCGTCCTCGACGATGAGCACGCCATACCCCGTGCTCGTACCGCTCACGTTGAGCGCCGTGAACAGCGACGTCGGATCGGGCGTGACGCCCTTGACGTACACGACCTTGGAGGTGATCTGGCCCGTGCTCGGGTCCTTGTATCCCCAGCAGCTCTGACTCTTCGGGTCGGCCGCGCACGTCGACCCGATGTTCGACATCGAGACGCCCAGGGGCAGATCGCTGTTGATCACGACCTCGGCCGACGCCTTGGCCTGGTCGACGAAACTCTTGATCGTGGCCCCGGCGATCGTCGGTTCGGGCGCGATCGTGTTGAGGCCGGAGGTGTCCACCCCACCGGTTTGATTCTTGCCCCAGATATTGGCCAGCTGCGCCGCCGAGAGGGTCCCCTCGACGGCGGCCTCGTTCGAACCAGGCGCGACCGCGATTCCGTAGACCGACGAGCACGTCGCGTCGGTCGTGCCGTCCATCTTGTAGCCGCGCCCGTCGATGCTGAACGAGGTGCCGACGAAGACGCTCTCCGCCTCGTTACCGGGCATGGTGAACGCCGCCGGAAAGAGGTTGGGCGGATAGCCGAGCTTCTTGACGACCACGCGAATCCGTCTCGTTCCCTGGCGGGTGTTGCCGGTCGAGGTGATGATCATCACCCGATTGGTGTCGTTGGTCGGGCCGCCGCCGTCGGCGTTGACGCCGGTGATGGCCGGATCGCCGGCCAGCGTATCGTTTCGCAAGTTCACCGTGTAGGTCCCGTGGCTCGCCGGGAGTGTTCCGATCGCCCGGTTGTTGAACAGCGTCACCCCGGTCGCCGGGTTGGCGCCGACGAGGAGGGTGCTCCAGTTCCCGGTGACCGCGAGGGTGTCGAACGTGGCCTCGACGCCGGCCTCCGCCGCGAAGCGAGCCTGGGCACTCTCGGCGAGATTCCGGGAGATGCTCGGCTCGTGCCCGGCGAGGGCGACCAGGCCGATGGCGAGGGAGGTGACCACCAGCAAGATCAGCAGCGTCAACGGCAGCGAGATGCCTCGTTCGTTCAGCAGCATGGCCTCACCGGTTCCGGATCCTCACGCGGTCGGCCATCGCGACGGACTTTTCGGATCCGCCGTTCTCGGACGCGATGGTCACCGAGATGACGACGGTCCGGATGGCTGATGCAACCGCGGTGGGGTTTCCGGCCTCATCGAGATACGTGAAACTGAGCGCCGTGACCCCGCTCGCCACCGTCGCGTCGCAGGCGGCATTGTTGGGGTCGGTGGATCGCTGGAGCTGATTGCCGTTCAGTTGGTAGCGGACTCGCTCGGTCACCGCGGCCGGATCGCAGGCGCCCCCCGGCGGGTCGATGATGCCGTTACCGTTGAAGTCGCTCTGGATGGTGAGCATGATGGGCGACTGGTTGGTGATCGCGTCGAAGTGCGGCGGCACGCTCGGGCAACGGGGGGGCGTGCACGGATCGACGCCGGCGCCCCGGATCTCCTGGATCATCCGCTCGAGTCCCCAGCGCGCCTTCTGCTGGGCCGAGGCTTGATCGGTAAAGGTCAGGGTCGCGGTCTGACTGGTCTGGAACGCGAGTGTGGCGCCGGCCAGCACGATCGCGGCGACGGCAAAGGAAACCAAGAGCTCGATCGCCGTGAAACCCGCCTGCGAGCGACTGGCGATCATCGCGACGTCAGCAGGGTGGCCGTGGTCATCGAGTGCTCGCCGCCATTGACTTTGGGGCCGGTCGGACGATAGAACACCCAGACCTCCACCTGCCTGGTGTTGGCCGCGCCGCCCGGATTGTTCGTGATCGTCACCGTCCGCCGATAGTCGGGGTATCCCGCGATGGCGCCGTAGGCTTCCGCCGGAAAGTTGGCGGACACGACGTTGATCCAGCCCTGGGCGGGATCCTTGCTGATCGCGACCGCCTTGATCTGCTCCATCCGCTGCTCGGAAAGAAAGAGGGCGGTGGTGGAGCGCCGTCCGTTGTCGATACCGCTGATGCCGGCGCTGACCGCCGAGAGCACCGCGACGAGTCCAATGGAAACGAAGACGATCGCGATGAGAGTCTCAATGATCGTGAAGCCCGCTCGGTCCTTCACGATGCGGGTCACCTGGTCGGTCGATCGATTCATCGAAGCGCGTCCCATCACGGGGCGGCTCTATCGCAGAGAGTGTGCCAACCTCAAAACGTCGGAGTCAGAGCGGGTTCTCGGAACATCGACCGGCTCGGGGTGACGCTTCTTTGCATTTCTTGACGGTTTGGCATGTGCGACATCGCGGACGAAGCGCGTAGGCTTGGTGTGCGCGACTCCGCGATCTGGTTGACGAAGCGCGGGACGGCGTCGAGGGTTTGGCTGGCAAGATTCGGTGGTCGCGCCGTCCCGCCGGAACTCTCATGGCGCTGCACGCTATGGAGTTCGCTACATCTCAACTATGTCGAATTCTTCATACACTCCGGCGCAACACCTCGCGGGCTTCCTTGGTCGCCACCTCGTCGACGGCGTCGCCCTCGGCGGTGAGCACCACGCCATACGACGAGCGTGCGGCGTCCGACGTGATCTTGCCGTCGAGGAGGTCGGCCAGCACCCGTGCGGGGTCGCGATCGAGGGGATCACCGTAGCCGGCGCCGCCCGCGATGTACTCCCAGAGCTGATCGCCCGGGTGCAGCACGATCATCTTCTTGGACGGAAGGTCCTCGCGGGTTCCGTCCTTGCGCACGATGAACGCGTGACCGGACACCCCGGGGCCGCCGCCCTCCAAGCCCCACGGCGCCGACGCGAAGCGCTCGCCGCGATGCGAGACCGTGACGTCGGTGGTGGTGGCCTCGAAGACCTTCTCGAGGCCGAGGCCGCCGCGCCAGCGACCGGCCCCGCCCGAGTCGGTCCAGAGCCGCGCGCGCGGGATGCGAATCGGGAAGTTCATCTCGACCGACTCCACCGGAATGTTCATGCAGTTCGACACGTCGGTCTCGATCACGTCGATGCCGTCCTTGGTCGGGCGCGCCCCCATGCCGCCGGCGGCCAGCTCGCTGGCCACGAACGGGCGGCCGGTCTCGGGGTCGCGCCCGCCGAACGCCATCACCAGGAGCGTTCCGGAGTTGGCGGCCGGCATGCGGCCGGGCAGCGCTGGGACGAGCGCGCCGAGGATGGTGTCGGCGATGCGCTTGATGGTGGCGGTGCGGCAGCTCACCGGGCCGGGCGGGCGCGGGTTCACGATGCTGCCCTCGGGCAAGACGGCGTCGACGGCGCGGAAGCAGCCCCCGTTGTTGGGGATCGAGGCGTCGGCGATGGCGCGGACCGCGTAGTACACCGCTGACATCGTGGAAGCGGGCACCGAATTGAACGGCCCGCGCACCTGTGGATCGGTTCCCGTGAAGTCGAACGTCATCGCCGAGCCCCGCACGCGCACGGTCACCGCGATCTTCACCCGTCGCCCGACGTCGACCCCGTCGTCGTCGAGGTAGTCCTCGAACGCGTAGTCGCCGTCGGGAATGGTCTGGATCTGCGCGCGCGTCAGCCGCTCGCCGCGCGAGAGCAGCTCCTCGATGTAGCCGAGCACGGTCTCCACGCCGTGGGCCGCGGTGACTTCGCGCAGACGCACGCCGCCGAGACGACCGGCCGCGACCTGGGCCATGAGGTCGCCCGTGAACACGTCGGGCAGCCGCACGTTGCGGGTCAGCAGCGCGAACAGATTTTCGTCCAGCACGCCGGCGCGGAAGAGCTGGGTGGGCGGAATGATGACGCCTTCCTGATACAGCTCGGTGGCGTCGGTGGGGACGCTGCCCGGCGTACGCCCGCCCACGTCCTGGTGATGGCACATCGTGCAGGCCAGCGCGATCGCGCGGCCGTCGACGAAGACCGGGACGGCCAGCGTGATGTCCGGCAAGTGCGTCCCGCCGTCGTAGGGATCGTTGAGCAGGAACGCGTCGCCCTCCCGCATGCCCTCGGGAGGAAACGCGCGCACGATGCGCTGGGCCGCGAACTGGAGCGCGCCCAGGTGGATGGGAATGGCCGCGGCCTGAGCGATCGTCTCGCCGCGCGCGTTGAACAGCGCCGCCGAGGCGTCGAGGCCTTCCTTCACGATCGGCGAGGCCGCGCTCTTGAGCAGCGTCAGCTCCATCTCGTCGGCGATGGCGTCGAGACGGTTGCGCAGCACCTCGAGCAGGATCGGATCGATGCCGCTCATGCCTCTCTCCTGAGACGCAGGTTTCCCGACGACTCCACGAGGGCGGCGTGGCCCGGGGGAATCACGGTGGTCGTGTCCAGTTGCTCGATGATCGCGGGTCCGGCCACGCGGGCTTCGATCGGCAAGCGCGCGCGATCGTAGACGGCGGTCACCGTGAATCCTTCGGGAGCGAACCAGGCCCGACGCGTGCCGACTCGTGCGTCGTCGGCACGCGAGGTCGACGAGCGCCCGGGCTCCGCCGGGACCCGACCAGCGTCCGCGGCGCGACCCCCACGCGTGGTCGACGAGCGCCCCGGCTCCGCTGCGACGCGACTAGAGTCCGCGGGGTGACCTCCGCGCGTGATCGAGGAGCGCTCCGGCTCCGCCGGGGCGCGACGAGCGTCGGGGGGGCTTGGGGGGCCCGCGGCTAGGCCCCCCACGGGGTAGATGTGGACGGCGCGAACGTTCACGAATTCCACCGGCTGGCGGGTGCGCGCATAGCCGTAGACGCGCTCGTGCACGGCGTGGAACGCGGCGAGGATCTCAACGATCCGCTCCGCCGCCACCGGCGCGGCGATCGGCACCTCCAGCTCGTACGCCTGACCCGCGTACCGCATGTCCGCCGAGTACGCCACGCGGACGCCGTCGGCCGGCACGCCCTCGGCCCGCATGCGCTCCCGGCCCACCGCGTCGAGCTCGGCCAGACAGCGATTCAGGACGCCGAGATCGATCGCGTCGGTCGGCGCCTGGAGCGTGCGCGCGTGATGGTGCTCGATGGCCGCGGACAGGAGCCCGAGGGCGGCCAGCACGCCCGGCGCCTCGGGAACGATCACGTCGGTCATCCCCATCTCCTCGGCCAGGACCACCCCGTGCACGGGCCCGGCGCCCCCGAGGACGACGAGCGCGAACTGTCGGGGGTCGTAGCCGCGCTTGATCGTCACCAGGCGAATCTGGTCGGCCATGCGCGCGTTGACCACGCGATGGATGCCGGCGGCGGTGCGCACGACGTCGAGGCCGAGCCGACGGCCGAGCCCGTCGAGCGCGCGCTCGGCGGCGGGGAGGTCGAGCCGCATCAGTCCACCGGCGAAGCGCTCGGGATCGAGATAGCCGAGCACGAGGCTCGCGTCCGTCACCGTGGCCTGATCGCCGCCGCGGGCGTAGCACGCCGGCCCCGGTTCAGCCCCCGCGCTCCGCGGGCCGACGCGAAGCCCGCCGGCGGCGTCGATCCAGGCGATGCTGCCGCCGCCGGCCCCGATCGTGCTCACGTCCACCATGGGTGTGCGCACCGGATACGGCCCGATCGCCCCCTCGCTGGCGATGAGCGGCTGGCCCCCGCGCACCATCGCCACGTCGTTGCTGGTGCCGCCCATGTCGAGCGAGACGAAGTCCCTCACCCCGCTCCGCTCCGCGGCGACCTTCGCGCCGATGACGCCGCCCGCCGGCCCGGAGAGGAACAGCGTCACCGGCTGCTCGGCGGCCAGCGCGGCCGAGACGATGCCCCCGCGCGAGCGCATGATCAGGGGCGGCGCCGCGACGCCGAGCCCGCGCAGCCGGCCGGCGAGACCCGCCAGGTAGCGCTTCACCACGGGCCCGAGGTAGGCGTCGAACGCGGTCACGCACGTGCGCTCGTATTCGCGGAAGGTCGGATCGACTTCGCACGACAGCGACACGCTGATCTCCGGCGCCACCTCGCCGATGATCTCGCGCGTGCGCCGCTCGTGCTCGGGATCGACGAACGAGAAGAGATAGCTCACCGCGATGGCCTGCACGCCCTGGGCGCGCAACCTGGCGGTCTCCGCGCGGACGTGATCCTCGTCGAGCGGGATCAGCACGCGGCCGCGCGCGTCGAGCCGCTCGCGGATGCCGACCCGACGGCGGCGCGGGGCCAGGAACGTCGGCGTCTCCGGATCCATGTCGAGGTCGTACATCCGGGCGCGCTTCTGCCGGCCCAGCTCCAGCACGTCCTCGAAGCCGTCGGTGGCGAGGATGGCCGTCACCGCGCCCTTCTGCTCGAGGACGGCGTTGGTGGCCACGGTGGTGCCGTGGACGAACCGCTCGACCGCCTCGGCCGGAGCGCCCGCGAGCGCCAGCACGCGCTGGACGGCAGCGGCGATGCCGTCGAGCAAATCCTTTGGCGTGCTCGGCACCTTGGTGAGGGTGAGACGCCCGTCGCCGGCGAGGGCCACGATGTCGGTGAACGTCCCGCCGATGTCGACGCCGATCTGAAGCGCGGGCGGGCGTGTCGCCATGGCCGAAATTCTACTCGACAACCCGCGGCACGTTCGGCATGAGCCAGACCGCGACGACGGAACGCCCGGCGGGTACGACCGGCGGCTAGGCGACCCGTGCCGCGGACGCGTGAGCACGCCTCCGGCGGATCAGGACGAAGCAGGCCTCGACCAGCTGTTGCAGACCATAGAGACCGACGAGCGTGGCGGCGTTGATGGCGAGCACCTGCCCGATGATCCGGACGGAGAAGGTCCCCGTCCCGCCCAGGACCGATGCGGCGGCGGCGTAGAGCGTCAGTTGATAGAGCGCGAACGCGGCGGCGAAGCTGCCGAGCGTCCGCGTCGGCGCGCCGAACGCTCGGAGCCGGCGATGAGACCACTGCGCGGCGAGCGTACCGATCACCGCGGCGCCGCCGATGACGACGCCCCACGCCACGGTCTTCCCGGTCGGGGGGTAGTGGAGCAGGCCGAACCCCATCGCTTGGTTGGCGAGCCACACGAGCACCGTGCACGAGAGCGCCCCGCGCCAGGACAGGGTCGCCGCCACGATGACGGCGAAGGCCGCGAAGGGGGTGACGCACGTGTACACGACGGTGAGCACCGCGGTCGTGGCGATCAACACGGCCAGCCAAATCGGGAAACGCCACGTGAGATCATTCCGCGTCATATCCGAGCCCTCCTCGAACAACGAGGCGGACGGTATCAGAACGCACGAGCCGTCGCAATATCGACGGCGCGCTGGGCGAAGCTCCGAACTCGCGTCGGGGCCATCACGAGCCCGATGGCTCGCCGAAGGAGAGCTCATTGCCGCTCGGACGACCGTCGGTGGTGACATCACACCGCCTCAGCGAAGGCGTTTGCCCGTCGTCACGGGCATGAGCTTGCCGTAGCGGACTGTTCAACTGGACGACCCGCTACCGCTACCGCGACGTCGAAGCGTTTCTGAGCGTCGAGAACCTGACCGACACGAAGTGGCGCGAGTCGCAGTTCTTCTTCACCTCACGTCTGCCCGGCGAGCCCGCCGCGGGCATCGGCGACGTCCAGTTCACGCCGGGCAATCCGCGATCGTTCCTCGGCGGCATCGCCCTGCACTTCTGAGCAGCCGCGCGCGTCAGCCGGGTCGAGTCCTCCACGGATCGAGGCCCAGCGCCTCGCGGAGCCACGACACCACGCCGTCGATCCCCGCCCCGGTGGTGAGATCGACGAACACGGACGGACGCTCGCCGCGCCACCGGGCCGTGTCAGCTTCCAGTCGCGGGAGGTCGCCCTTCGCCGCGCCGGCCGTGCTCACGACCAGCAAGTGCCAGGGGGCGAAGCCCCGGTCGTCGCGACGGAGCGCGTCGGCCACGGCGGACGCGGCGAACACGCCGACGGTCGCGTCGACCACGCTCGGCGCGTCGTCCTCCTCCTCCAGCGCCACGAGCACCAGATCGACCGCGTGATCGTTCACCTCGCTCGCGTGAGCGGGTGAGCTGACCACGGCCCGCCGGCGGCCATAACGCCGCCTGAGCGCGTCGATGAGCGCGGTTCTCGTGGGCGCCGAGCCGCCGACGCCCAGCTTGAGCGGTCCCAGCCCCCGCGGGAGCGCGACCACGCTCGCGGTGGGGGTCGACTGCGGAATGAAGGGACCGTAGCGGCCCATCCGGTCTCCGTCGACGGGGCACGTCGCTTCGAGCTCGGCCGTGGCCGCGGGCCGGGAGACGTGAACGTCGAGCCCGCACGAGGGACAGCGGAACCCGTGGCGGCCCGCCTCCATTCCTCGCGTGCCGACGCGGGCGTGGATGGCCGCGTAGTGATGCGTCTTGGCCAAGACGGTGACGATGCTCTTCACCTGGTCCTCGAGCCGGAAGCGCGGGCCGGCGGGAACGAGCACGCGGTCGTCCTCGATCCTCGCCTCGACGTTCTCGAGCACGATGGCGGCGCCGAGCCATTCGGCCATGGCGCGCGACTCGCACGTGATCGCCATCCAGCCCGGGGCTCCGGGCTCCGAGTAGAGACCGGTGGTTTCCCAGATGCCACGCCGCATCTCGGCCACCAGGTCGGGGGCGCACGCTCCGGCTTCTTCCCCGTCTCGGGCGCCGCGCAGGGCATGCTCGGGCCCTCGGTGGGGCGGTCCGCCGAAGAGCGCCAGCTCGCAGAAGGTCGTCCACATCGCGCGCCAGTCGGGCCGTCCGTCCGTCCGCCACACGAACGGCGCCGCCGCCATCGGCGCCGCGCGATCCGAGGAGCCTTCCTCCGTCGCCATCACGTTCGAGTCATATCACGAGACCGGGGACGGCCTGACAGGAGTCCGGGCGCTGTGCGAGAATGCCGCGTCGTTCGCCGCCGACCCGCGCAGGAGGGAGCCATGACCATCTCACGCTGGGCCCGCATCGCCGTCGCCACCGTGCTCGTCGCGCTCACCGTCACGCCCGCGCTCGCCCAGGATCCGCCCGTCCGCATCGGCTACGCGATCGCGCGCACCGGACCGTGGGCGGCCGGCTCGCAGGTCACGCAGGAGCCCAACTACCTTCTGTGGGCGGAGCAGGTCAACGCGGCCGGGGGCCTCAACGTGCAGGGCAAGCGCCGGAAGGTCGAGCTGATCGGCTTCGACGACCGGAGCGAGACGGATACCGTCGTGCGCACGTTCGAGAAGCTGATGGGCAGCGACAAGGTCGACCTGATCCTGCCGCCGTGGGGCACCGGCGCCAACTTCGCGGTCATGCCGCTCATCCAGAAGTACGGCTATCCGATGCTGGCGCCCACGGCCACCGGCCGCAAGCTCATCGAGATGAAGAACCCGTTCTTCTTCGCCCTGCTCCAGCAGCCGGACCGCATCATGGGTGCGCTCGCCGACTTCCTGGCCGCCAAGGGCGCGAAGACCGCGGCCGTGATCTACGTGGACGAGTTGTTCGGGCTGGAGACCGTGGGCGCGCTGGAGACGGCCCTCAAGGCCAAGGGCATCGAGATCGTGGACAAGAAGAGCTACCCGCTCGGCGTGAAGGATCTCTCGCCGGTGCTGCGCGACTTCAAGGCCAAGAACCCGGACGCCTTCCTCGGCATCACCTATCCCCCTGACACGTTCCTGGCCACCGCGCAGGCCAAGGAGGTCGGCTTCAATCCCAAGGTGTTCTACGTCGCCGTGGGCAGCGCCTTTCCCGTCTACAAGCAGCGGATGGGCGAGACCATCGAGGGCGTGACGGGCATCGGCACCTGGAACCCCAAGACCGGCGGACCCGCGAAAGCGTACTTCGACGCCCACGTCGCGAAGTTCCAGAAGGAGCCCGACCGCTGGGCGAGCGCTCACGCGTGGGCGGGGCTGCAGATCCTCCAGCAGTCGGTGGAGAAGGTCGGTCTCGATCGCAAGGCGATCCGCGACCACATCGCGGCCACCGAGTTCGAGACCATCGTCGGCAAGATCCGCTTCAAGGACGGCGAGAACGTCACCACGCCCGGCATCGTGAGTCAGTGGCAGAAGGGTGAGTTCGAGGTGGTGTGGCCCACCGACCGGGCCACCGCGCCCGCGCTCTTCCCGAAGCCCGTGTGGAAATAGGCAGGACGCTCTGGCTCGACCTCACCCTCGCCGGGCTCATCACCGGCGGGATGTACGCGCTGGTCGCCGTCGGGCTGAATCTTCAATACGGCCTGATGCGGGTGATGAACATCGCCCACGGCGAGTTCCTGATGGTCGGCGCCTACCTCGCCTACTGGGCGTACACGCTCACGGGCGTGAGCCCGCTGCTCACGCTGCCCGCCGTGTTCGTCGCGCTCTTCCTGATCGGACTCCTCGTCTTCCGGCTCTGCTTCCGCCGGATCGCGCGGGCGTCGCCGAGCGTGGAGGTGCTGGAAGCCCGTAGCCTGCTCGTCGGCTTCGGGCTGATGTTCCTGATCCAGAACGGCGCCTACCTCGCGTGGGGCGCCGACCTCCGCGGCTACGAATATCTGGCGCGACCGGTGGAGATCGCGGGCGCGCGCTTCGGAGCCAACCGGCTCGTGGTCTTCGCCTTCGCGGTGGGGGTGAGCGTGGTGCTGCTGGCCCTCCTGCGCTTCACGCTCTTCGGCAAGGCGGTGCGGGCGATGATGCAGTCGCCGCGGGGCGCCCAGCTCGTCGGCATCGACGTCGGGCTCCTGCATCCCGTCGTGTTCGGCGTGGGGCTGGCCCTGGCCGGGGTGGCGGGCGCGCTGCTCTCGATGATCTACGAGATCTCGCCGGCCATGGGCGAGCCCTACACGGTCACCGCGCTGATCGTGATCACGCTGGGCGGTCTCGGCAGCGCGCCCGGCAGTCTTTTGGGCGGGCTCTTGCTCGGGCTCGTGGAAACGTACGGCACCCACGTGAGCAATCCCTCGATGAAGATGCTGCTCTCGTACGGCGTGTTCGTGCTGGTGCTGATCCTCCGTCCGCGCGGGCTCTTCGCGCGGTGAGCGCCGCGCGCGCGGTGGTCGCGACCGGCGCCGCCGCGCTCGTGCTGGCGGCGGCCCCCTGGCTGCTCTCGGACTTCCTGCTCTCGCTCACCGTCGCCTGCCTGATGTACGCGGGCCTCGCGGTGAGCTGGGCGATGTTCTCGGGGCCGACCCACTATCTGTCGCTGGCCACCGCCGCCTTCTTCGGGCTCGGCGCCTACGTGACGGCGTGGGGCGTGGCCACGCTGCCGTGGGCGCTCTGCGTGGCCGGCGGCGGCCTCGTCGCCGCCGTCTTCGCGGCGCTGGTGGGCGCCGCCGTGCTGCACCTGCGGGGCGCGTACTTCGCGGTGCTCACGTTCGGCCTCGGCGAGCTGGTCCGCCACGCGATCACCTATTTCGAGAAGAGTTACTTCCGCACGGTGGGCCGCGTGCTCACGAAGACGCCCGACGCGACGACCGTCTACCTGACCGTGCTCGGGGTGGCGGCGGCGGCGGTCGCCGTCGCCGCCGTCGTGCGCGCCAGCCGGCTCGGACTCGCGCTCCGCGGGATCGGCGGCGACGAGGAGCGCGCCCAGACCCTCGGCGTGAGCACGCGGCGGATGAAGATCGCGGGCTTCGCGCTCTCCGCGTTCTTCGCGGGCGCGATGGGCGCGGCGGTGGCCGTGCGCTGGACGTACATCGACCCGCCCGCGGTCTTCAACCCGTTCATCGGGTTGCAGACCGTGCTGATCGCGATGGTGGGCGGCGCCGCCACGCTCGGCGGACCGCTCGCGTCCGCCGTCGTCTTCAGCCTGTTCACGGAATTCCTGCGCCTGCGATTCCCCTACGCGTTCCTGCTCGTGCTCGGAACGCTGCTGATCGTGCTCGTGCTCTATCTGCCGGGCGGACTCGCCTCGCTCGTCGAACGTCGCCGGCCGGCCGCGGCAGCGGGAGGAGCCGCTCGAGGGGCGGGAGGACCCACCCGTGGCTGACGTGTTGCTGGCCGCCCGCGGCGTCAGCGTGCGGTTCGGCGGACTGATCGCGGTGGACGGCGTCGACCTGGAGGTGAGCGAGCGCGAGCTGATCGGGATCATCGGTCCCAACGGCGCCGGCAAGACCACGCTGTTCCACACGCTGTCCGGTCTCGTGCGCCCGACCGCGGGCCGGCTCAGCGTGCGCGGCCGCGACCTCACCGGACGTCCGCCCCACGTGTTCGCCGCCCACGGGGTGGCCCGCACGTTTCAGACTCCGCGCGTGTTCCGCGAGATGACGGCCGAGGCCAACGTCCGCTTCGGCCTGGAGTTCGCGGGGCGCCGGCGAGCGCATCCGCACGACGCGTTCGACGACGCGCGCTCGATCCTCGCCTTCCTCGGCCTCGCCGAGGTGGCGAGCGTGCCGGCAGGCGCCCTCACCCCCGCCCGCCAGCGCCTGCTGGAGATCGGCATGGCGTTCGGCGCGCGGCCCGACGTGCTGCTGCTCGACGAGGTCGCCGCCGGCCTGACCGAGCGCGAGCTCGAAACCACGGCGCAGCTGATCCGCCGGGTGCGCGACGAGCTGGGCGTGGCCGTCGTGTGGATCGAGCACGCGGTGCGCGCGCTCATGGGCGTGGTCGAGCGCGTGCTCGTGCTCCACCAGGGACGCAAGATCGCCGACGGCTCGCCGGCGCTCGTCGCGCGCGATCGCGCGGTCATCGAGGCCTATCTCGGCGGCGAGGAGCCGCCGGCGTGAGCGCCGGTCTCACGGTACGAGGACTCACGGCCGGCTACGGCGGCCTCCGTGTGCTTCACGGCCTCGACCTGGACGTCCCCGCCGGCCGGCTCACCGCGGTCGTCGGGCCGAACGGCGCCGGTAAGTCCACGCTGCTGCGAGCGCTGTCCGGCCTGGTGACTCGAACGGGAGAGATCCGGCTCGACGGCGCGCCGCTGCCGGAAGCGCCGGCGGCGATCGTGGCGCGCGGTCTCGGTCACGTCCCCGAGGGACGCGAGCTGTTCGCCCGGATGACCGTGCGGGAAAACCTCGAGCTGGGCGCCTGGCGCGCCGCTCGCGGCGAGCGCGCGGCCCGCGAGGCGCGCGTGGTCGCGCTGTTCCCGCGGCTCGGCGAGCGCCGGGGCCAGCTCGCGGGCTCGCTCAGCGGAGGCGAGCAGCAGATGCTCGCCGTCGGGCGCGCGCTGATGGGCGGCCCGCGCCTGCTCATGCTCGACGAGCCGTCGCTCGGCCTGGCGCCGCGGCTCGTCGACCAGCTCCTCGCGGTCGTGCGCCGCCTGCCCGACGAGGGCGTGACCGTGCTGCTGGTGGAGCAGAACGTCGGCAAGGCTCTGGCCCTGGCCGAGGACGCCTACGTGATCGAGCGCGGCCGCGTGGTGCTCCACGGCTCCGCCCGCGGGCTGCTCGACTCCGAGGCGATCCGCGCCGCCTACCTCGGGGTGGCCGCCGGCCCTCGCCCCTGACGATCGCGGCCCCGCCCCCTTGACGGACGCGTCGCCGTCTGCGAAACAAGACGGTGGTCGAAGTCGCCGTCGCGCGGGGACGGATCCCCGCCCGTCGGAACCCCGGAAGGAGCGTCCCATGCTGAGACAACTCATCGGTGCCCTCGCCCTCGTCCTCGCCGTCACCGGCTCGGCTGTGGCCGCCGACACCCCCGCCAAGTCGGCGCCCGCGGCCGAGGTCGACACCGACCTCGCCACCGCGCGGGCCCGCATCGACGCCTCCGACTGGAAGGGCGCGACCGACGTCTTGCAGAAGGCCGTCGCCCGCGATCCGGGCAACGCCGACTATCACAACCTGCTCGCGTACTCGATCCGGAAGGGACCGAGCCCCAACATGGACCTCGTGTTCAAGCACTACGGAGAGGCGCTGCGGATCAATCCCAAGCACCGCGACGCCCACGAGTACATCGGCGAGGCGTACCTGATGGTCGGCAACGTGGGCAAGGCCAAGGAGCACCTGGCCAAGCTGGACAAGCTCTGCTTCCTGCCGTGCGGACAGTTCCGCGACCTCAAGCGGGAGATCGAGAAATACGAAGCCACGAAGAAGTAGCCGTCCGCAGGCACCGGGCCGATCGGGGGACGTGAGAGACCGCGATGCCGACGGTCACGATCGGCTTTCCCACCGGCGTGCTCTTCGACGTCATGATGCGCGGTGGCCCCCTGCCTCATCGGTATGAGCCGCTCGGGGGGCAGCTCATGCGTCCGGGGCCGCTGGACTTCACGCCGGACGAGGCGATCGCGATACGAAACTGGCTCGCTCAGCAGCCCGAGGGATTCATCGACCTGCGCGACCGTTACGGCGCGATCGGAGGCATCGACCGCGCCCTGCGGATCCTGAAGCTGTGCACAGGGTGCGGCGAAGCGCTGACACGCGACGAGGTCTTGCGGGATCGCTGCCGGCGCTGCCGCGCATGATCGCGGCGCTCGTCCAGCCTTCACTTCAACCCCTCACCAAGATCACGCGCGGCTGTTCCGCGGGCTCCGACGCCAACAGGACCACCCGATTTGGGCGAGATGCGCAGGGTCAGGCGGGCGCGCGCTGACAGATCACGTTGAGGATCGCGGGTTGGCCGTCGCGGACGGCGGCGAGCCCGCGCTTGAGGGCGGCGGGGAGCTCCGCCGGAGTGTCCACCCGCTCGCCGTAGCCGTCGACCGCGCGGGCCAGCTCTTCGAAATGCGGCGAGGGCTGAAGCTCGCTCAGCGGAAACCGGCCGCGCGTCTTGGCCACGCCGTCGGGATGGACGCCGAGCGCGCCGAACTTCACGGCCTCCCACTGCTGGTTGTTGAAGATCACGGTCAGCACGGGTAGCCCGTGGGCGCGCTGGGCGAAGAGACACGAGAGCGGCTCACCGAAGAAGTACGCGCCGTCCCCGACGGTGGCGATCACCGTCGACTCCGGACGCGCCAGCTTCACGCCCAGCGCCGCGCCCAGGCCGAAGCCGAGCCCGCTCGAGTGCGGCGACGCGAAGTAACTCCCCGGCCGATCGAACGCGGCGAAGCGACGGTCCAGCGGATACTCGTTGACCACCACCGTGCTCTCGTCCATCAGCTCGCCGACGCAGCGCGCGGCCCAGGCGAACCCGATCGTCGACTTGCTCGCCTGCTGGAGTGCGGCCTCCTGCCACACGGCGTGGCGCTGGCGATGCTCACCGGCCAGCCGCTCGGCCCGATGGGCTCCCGCGTGACGATCGGCATGACGTCGCACCGCCTCGGCCAGAAGGGGCAGCGCGGCGGCCGGGGTGGCGGCGATCGGCACGTCGCACGGATAGCTCCGCATCGGATAGCGCGAGAAGAACGGATCGACGCCGAGATGGATCACCTTCGCGCCGGGATCGGGCTTCTGGAGCGCGGGATACCACGGCACGTCGGCTTCGACGACCAGGATCGCGTCGGCCTCGGCCAGCGACGGGTTCGTCGAGCCGGACTGGTTGTAGCCCAGGTGAAGCGGATGTCCGTGCGGGAAGTTCAAATAAATGGGATCGGCTTCCACCACGCCGATGGCGCCGGCTTCCGCGAGCTCGATCAGGCCGGCGACCGCGCGCGGGTCGATCCCCGCCGCCGACACGAGGATGAGCGGGCGCTCAGCGAGAGCGAGCACGCGCGCGGCTTCCTCGATGCGCGCGGGATCGGGGTAGCGCTCGCTCGGCGCGTGGCGCCGGGCCGGCGAGGTGATCGTCACCGCGCCGGGACGGACCGCCAGCACCTCGCGCGGCAGCGTGAGGTACACGGGCCCGCGCGGCTCGGCGAGCATCAATTCGAGCGCGCGATCCACGACCGATTCGAGCTGAACGGGAGTGCGCAGCTCGTAGTCCCATTTGACGTATTCCCGAAGCATGGCGGCCTGATCGAAGCTCTCCTGCGCCCAGTGGATGTGCAGGTCGCGCGCGCCGGGCAGTCCTTCCTCGGTGATCGGCGTGCGCCCCGCGCTCATCAAGACGGGGACGTTGGCGCGGGACGCGGTGATGATCGCGGTCGACGCGTTGCCGGTCCCCACGCTGACGTGCACCATCACCGCCGCGGGACGTCCGCCCGCCGCGTAGTAGCCGTGGGCCATCGACACCGCGACGAACTCGTGGGGCACCAGCAGCGGACGCGGCGCCGGCCGGCCGTCGGCCTCGAAGCGCGCGAACGCTTCCACCAGCGAGGCGAAGTCGGTGCCGGCGTTGCCGAGGAACACGTCGATGCCCCGGTCCTTCAGCAGCTCGAGATACGCCTCCGCGACCGTCTCCGGATGCAGCGTGCGCGTGCCCATGTCCGCCCTCCCTGATCTCTGCGTCGGCGACATTCTAGACCGGCTCGGGGTTCGACCTGACCGGTCGCGCCAGGCTCACCGCGATCCGATCGCGCGTGGCCTCGTCGAAGTCACGGCCGTAGAATCGCAAGAAGATCGCTTCGCGGATCCGCTCGGGCGAGGCTTCCGGCTCACGTGTCAGGATCGACGCCACGACCAGGGCCCGGGCCGTCGCATACATCGAGAACCCCATCCGCAACCGATCCTCCCCCGGGCGCGCGAGAAGCATTTGCCGGTACCGCGCCTCGACATCGGCGGGCGTGTCCTTCATGCCATCGCCTCTCGGTACAGCGCGGCGAGTCCGAGGCGCTCCATCCATTGGGCGAGGTACTGGCGATCCAGGTCGGTCACCGACTCGGCCAGATTCCGGACATCCGCGAGCTGAACCGCGGACCGGCTTTCGCGCGCCCACTCGAGCTTGGAGAGGATCAAGTCCTCCGGGGCCACGACGAACAATTCCTGACCCTCTACCGTCAGGCGGCGGCGGCGCGCGAATTCCGTCCGTCGATACTCGGTCTCCTTCCGCACAACGATGTCCACCTTTACGACCAGGGCGGTGTGGATCATGTTGAACGCCGCTGGGATCTCGACCGCGTGATGCACGGCTTGGTGATCGACGTAAAAATCGTCTTCGAACAGGCGACAGACGCGATCGACGTCAGGCGCGGACAGCTCGACGACCAGGTCGATGTCACGAGTCATGCGCGGCACCGCGTAGTGGTTCATCGCGACAGATCCGGTCACCATGTACGCGATGCCCGCACCCCGCAACCGCTCCGCCACGATCTTCAAGACCTCCAGCTCCTCGCTCATCGACGGTGGCCATTGTCGAGGGTGCAGCGGGGAAGATCAACTCGCGGATCGGAGTGTAATGATTACCCTCCAGGGGCGACGCGGCGGGGGAACGGGCGATGCATGTACATCGTTTGAACCACGAGCGCGTCTAAAGGCACAGAAGGAGAAAGCGAGGTCACATCATGCTACGGAAAATCTCGGTCGCGTTCGTGATCGCGGGTCTCGTGCTCACGTCCGC
>DATHGT010000372.1:0-2715 GCA_035317605.1 Candidatus Acidiferrum sp.
GCCGGCCGCCGCCGCGCGCCGCGCGCCCGAGCTGAGGCTCTCCAGCCATGACCCTGGGCGGACAGACGCCGTGTCAAACCGTGGGGCGCGGACAGATGACGTGTCAAAACCCGAGCGGACAGATCACTTGCTAACAACAGCCCCGATTCCGTTCGGACCCGCAGTTCGCGGCCGTCGCCTTCCCGGCCTGTGTCGCACGGCGGACACCCCGTTGCGCCCACCGCCCGCAGGACCGACAATGCAGCTCGATTTGGGTGGTCGAGGCGCAACGCGTCAACAGGCACGGCGGGACACTACGGAAGGAGCGGCGGCATGCAGACGAGATATGCGGCGTACGTGAGCGTGGCGGTCGTGGCGGTCGCGATGATGTGGGCGGGTCCGGCGGAGCGACTCGGCGCCCAGCAGCCGCTCCTCAACCTCATGGAACAGGCCGCCAAGATGGCGATCGACGGCGATGACATCGGAGGCATCGTCACCGGGCCGAGCGGGCCCGAGGCCGGCGTGTGGGTGATCGCGGAGACGACGGACCTGCCGACCAAGTTCGCGCGCATCGTGGTGACCGACGACCTGGGACGCTACGTGGTCCCCGATCTGCCCAAGGCCAAGTACAAGGTCTGGGTGCGTGGCTACGGGCTCGTCGACTCGCCGAAGGTCGACGCCGAGCCCGGCAAATACGTACCGCTCCGCGCAGTGCCCGCTCCGAACGACGCGGCCGCGGCCAAGTACTACCCGGCGATCTACTGGTACACGATGATGAAGATGCCGCCGGCCAAGGATTTCGGCGGCACCAGCGACATCCCGAAGAACGTCACCCAGGAGCTGTGGCGCTTCCGGATGAACAACACCGACTGCATCGGCTGCCATCAGCTCGGACAGGAATCGACCCGGACGATCCCCGCCGCGTTCGGTCCCTTCAAGACGGGGGCGGAAGCGTGGGCGCGCCGGATCGCCTCCGGCCAGACCGGCGAGTCCATGATGAACCGGCTCGCCGTGCAGCTCGGCGGGGTGCCGTTCAAGTACTTCGGCGACTGGACCGACCGTGTGGCCAAAGGCGAGCTGCCCAAGCACAAGCCGCCGCGCCCGCAGGGCGTCGAGCGCAACCTCGTGATCACCTCCTGGGAGTGGGGAACCGAGAAGACCTACCTCCACGACCTGATCTCCTCGGACCGTCGCAATCCGACCGTCAACGCCTACGGTCCGCTCTACGGCTCGCCCGAGTACTCGACCGACGACATGCCGATCCTCGACCCCAAGACGCACAAGGTGACGATCTTCAAGATGCCGGTCATGAATCCGGAGACACCCGAGTCGCTCGGCCCCCCCTTCCATGCCTCCGCCTCCATGAAGCCGATGCAGCCCTCCGCGTACTGGGGCGACGAGAAGATCTGGAGCCAGAAGGCCAACAACCACAACGGCATGTTCGACCGGAAAGGCCGGGTGTGGTTCGCGGCGGCCGTGCGCGGCATCGAGAACCCGGCCTTCTGCAAGAAGGGCTCGGACCATCCCTCGGCCAAGGTGTTCCCGCTCGACCGCTCGGGACGCCAGGCCTCGATGCTCGATCCCAAGACCATGAAGTATCACTTCGTGGACACCTGCTTCGGGACCCACCATCCGCAGTTCGGCTACGACCCCGACGACACGCTGTGGATGTCGGGCACGGGCCAGGTGGCGGGCTGGATCAACACCAAGGTGTGGGACGCGACCGGCGACGCGGCCAAGGCGCAGGGCTGGGCGCCGTTCGTGCTCGACACCAGCGGGAACGGCAAGCTCGACGAATGGACGGAGCCGGACAAGCCGGCGGAGGCGGGCAAGGACACGCGGATCGCGGGCTCCGGCCCGTACGCCGTGATGCCGCATCCGACCGACGGCTCGGTCTGGTACGCCTTCAACGTGTTCGTGGGCGCGCCCGGCTTCCTGCGCTTCGACCCCAAGACCAAGCTCTCCGAGTTCTACGCCGTTCCGAAGGAGATGATCGGGGTGCGCGGCGGGGACATCGACAAGAACGGCGTGCTGTGGGGGTCGGGCGGAAACGGCGCCATGATCAGCTTCGACCGGCGCAAGTGCAAGGGTCCGCTCAACGGCCCGACGGCGACCGGCAACCACTGCCCCGAAGGCTTCGCGTCCCACAAGTATCCGGGCCCGGGGTTCGACGGCTTCGAGAACACGAGCGCCGAGGCGAGCTACTACAGCTGGGTCGATCATCACAACACGGTCGGTCTCGGCGACAACGTGCCGATCTCGACCGCGAACCTCCAGGACGGCTTCGCCGCCCTCAAGGACGGAAAGATGGTCCTCATGCGCATCCCGTACCCGATGGGCTTCTACGCCAAGGGCCTGGATGGACGCATCGACGATCCCAACGCCGGCTGGAAGGGCCGCGGGCTCTGGAGCACCAGCGGCGACCGCACGCCGTGGCTGATGGAAGGCGGCAAGGGCTCCAAGCCCCGCGCCGTGCATATCCAAGTCCGGCCCGACCCGCTCGCTCACTGATCGCGGTCGCGCGGAGGAGGGCCACATGGGAACGCCCGTGAAAGTCAGGAAGCTGGGACACGTCGTGCTCACGGTGAGCGACATCGAGCGCTCGACGCGGTTTTGGACGGACATCATGGGGTTCCAGGTGTCCGACCGTAATGAGCGGGGGATGGTCTTTCTCCGCAACGCGTCTGACCATCACACGATCGCGCTGGTGCCGGCCGAGACACCGAGCGACGTGCC
>DATHGT010000373.1:0-7334 GCA_035317605.1 Candidatus Acidiferrum sp.
CACGTCGCCCACGACCTGAAGGCTGCGGGCCGAGACCTTGTCGAGGGTGTCGCCGGCCGTGTGCCAGGCGGGAAAGTCGAAGTCGATGAGGAGGGCGGCGGGCACGCCGGCGCTCAGGAACGGCGCGTGATCGTCTTCCACCGCCATCGCCTCGGGCAGGAAGTGGGCGCTCTGCCCCAGCCGCCGGGCGCTCTCCCAGACGAGATCGGTGAGCCACGGCGTGGAGGCCGCTTCGCGCCGGATGTTGAGGTCGCGGTCGCCGATCATGTCGGCGACGATCACCGCCCTGGGGAGCTGGCCGCGCCGCGCGAGGTCGGCGGCCATCCGCCGCGAGCCGTAGAGACTGTCGGTGGGCGTCCATGCGCCCCGCGCCTCCTCGCCGTCGAAGAATGCCACCCAATAGGTATACTCACGCGGCTGGGCGGCGAGGGCCCGCGCCAGCTCGAGGAGCCAGGCGGCGCTGGACCCACCGTCGTTGGCGCCCACGAAGCGGACGTCACGGAAGGCCTTGGTGTCGTAGTGGCCGCCGATCAGGATCACCTCGCGGCGCCGCCCCGCCACCACGCCCACGACGTTGGCCATCTTGAGCCGGCCGTCCGGGGTGTCGGCCTCGAACGGCTCCACCCGGACCTTCACGCCGGCGCGCCGCAGCTCGGCCGCGATGTAGTCGCGCGCGCGCGCCCCCGCCGCCGAGCCGGCGGGACGGGGCCCGATGGCCACCAGGCGCTCGAGGTGACGAAACGCCGCGGCCCCGTCGAAGCGGGCGTCGGCGGAGACGGCGACGGTCGCGGTGGCCAGGACCACGAGCAGTCCGACCACCGCGGATCGGGACCTCATCGGATCACGCGGCCCTTCGGCGACCCGTGCGGTTTCATCCCGACGGCGCCGTAGTAGTTGAAGGTCAGCACGAAGTCGCCGAGGGCCACCAGCTCGGTGAACCCGTCGAGCCACGTCTGTGCCGTCGGCGCGTCGACGATGCCGAAGCTGACCGCGTTCGCGGCCCGCCGCTCCAGGAACGACTTGGCGAAGGGCTCGAGCGTGGTGTCCTGGAAGACGTCGGTGAGGAGGCGGACGTCTTCGAGTCCCCCCGCCCGCAGCAACGCCGGCAGGCGCCGCCCGCTGTGCGGCTCCTCGTACATGTGGGTGGCCACGCCCCACATGATCCGCTCGGTCAACGCCCGGTCGGGATGCGTCACCGCCACCGTCCCGAAGTCCTGATCCTGCACCGCGACTCGTCCGCCGGGCCGGGTGACCCGGACCATCTCACTCACCACGCCCGCGGGATCGGCGACGTGGAGCAGCACGGTGACGGCCAGCGCCGCGTCGAAGCGGCCGTCGGCGAACGGCAACGCCGCGCCGGACGCCAGCCGCCAGCGCATCCGGCGCCGCAGCGCGTGCGCGCGCGCGAGCGCGCGGGCCGCCTCCACCATGCTGCGGCTGGGGTCGACCCCCACGACCTCGCCCCGCGGGCCGACGAGCGCGGCCACGTCCCGCACCACCACGCCGCTGCCGCAGCCCACCTCGAGCACGCGCTGGCCGCTCCGGATGGGAACGAAGCGCAGGAAGCGCCGCCGCAGACGGATCTGCGCGGGCGTGCGCCCGCGCACCTCCAGCGACTGGGCCATCTGCGCGGCCTTGGGCTGGCCGTCGATGTTTCGCCAGGGATCGGGGTGGTCACCCCCGTGCGCCCGCGCGCGGCGCCGCTCGGGGACGCCGGAGTGCGCGGGACTCACGACGGCAGATAGCGCTTGGCGCAGGCGGAGCTACAGAAGTAGAGCGTGCCGTCGCGGGCGGCCCGGCGCACCGCGCGCGAGCGCACCACGTAGGTCTGGCACACCGGGTCCTTCACCAGCTCGTCGCGCGGAGTGGCCTCGTCCGGGGGCGAGCCCGGCCGCCGCGAGCGCAGCAGCGGCCACACGAGGGGAAGGGCCACCAGCACCCACACGAGCAGGGAAAGCGCGCGCACCACTACCGGTCGGGCTTGATGGACACGGCGCGGAGGAACTCGCGGTCCTGCGCCGTCATCTCGGCCGAGGGATTGGCGCCGCGGGCCCGGCGGCTGAAGAAGATCCCGGTGTCGGCGCCGCGCCGCAGGATTTCGCCGACGGCTTCGCGCGCGGCGTCGGTCGCGCTCAGCGACACCTCGATCGCGCGAAGCAGCTTCTTCATGAGGGCATCGGCTCCCGAGTCCCGCGCCATAGCGAGACTAAAGATACGGGCCGCCCGCGCCGGCTGTCAACGGGTCGCGCCCTCCGTCACCACCACGCAGTCCTCGGCGGCGAAGGCGAGCGTGAGGGGCTTGCGCCGGGTCAGCGCGGCGGCCTGGGCGGGGGGGACGTCGACGAAGAAGGTACGCCCGGCCACGAGGACCTCGGCGCGCACGACGGCCCCGAGGAACGTCGTCACGTCCACCACGCCCTCGAGACGGTTGGCGCGGATGGCCGGCGACGCGGGGTCGGCGATCGTCAGCTTCTCCGGGCGCACGGAAATCACCACGCTCGCGCCGTCGCGCAGACCGGCCGGCGGCACCCGCAGCGTGAACCCCTCCCAGTCGACCAGTCCGTCCGCGGGCGAGACCACACGGCACGCGAGGAGATTGGCGATCCCGATGAAGTCGGCGACGAATTTCGTCCGCGGCGCGCCGTAGATCTCCTCGGGGCGCCCGACCTGCTCGATGCGGCCGTCGGCCATGACCGCGATCCGGTCGGCGATGGACAGCGCTTCCTCCTGATCGTGGGTCACGTAGACGGTCGTGATCCCGAGGTCCTGCTGGATCTTCCGCAGCTCGCCGCGCAGGCGGAGCCGGATCTTGGCGTCGAGCGCGGACAGCGGCTCGTCGAGCAGCAGGATGCCCGGCCGTCGGGCCAGCGCGCGGGCCAGCGCCACGCGCTGCTGCTGTCCGCCCGAGAGCTGGTTGGCGTAGCGGCCCTCCAGCCCACCGAGTCGCGTCAGCTCGACCATCTCGGCCACGCGCGCGCGGATCTTCGCTCCCGGCCAGCGGGCCACGCGCAGCCCGAACGCGATGTTCTCGTAGATCGTCATGGTGGGAAACAGCGCGTACGACTGGAAGACGATGCCGACCCCGCGCTCGCGCGGCGGCACGTCGTTGACGCGCCGCCCGTCGAACGCGACCTCGCCCGCGTCCGGGCGCTCGAAGCCCGCGATCATCCGCAGCGTGGTCGTCTTGCCGCACCCCGACCCGCCGACCACCGACACCAGCTCGCCCTGCGCGATCTCGAGCGACAGCCCGTCGACGGCGGTGGCCGCCCCGAAGCGCTTGGTGACGTGGCTCAGCGAGATCTTCATCGGGTTCGCGCGCGCCACGCTTCAGCGCGAAAACTTCTCCAGCCACTTCTTCACCAGGCGGTCCTTGTCCTCGGCGGCTTTGACGAAGTCGAGATTGATCAGGTTCATCTCGGTGATCTTCTGGCCGGAAACCGGGACGTCGGGCCGGGTGATGCCGGCCCCGCGCCATCCCGCGTAGGCCGTCATGGCCGACCGGCCCATGGCCCAGTCCAGGAAGCGCCGCGCGTTCTGCGGGTTCTTGGCCCCCTTCACCAGCGCGTTGCCCTCGAACGTCCAGGCCACGCCGTCCGAGGGAAAGACGACGTCGATGGGCGCGCCCTGCTTCTTGGCGACCTCCACCTCGTAGGCCAGCGCGATCCCGATCGGCGTCTCGCCGGAGGCGGCCATGCGCCCGGGCGCGCCGCCGGACTTGGTGACCTGCGACAGGTTCTTGTCGAGCGCCTCGTAGTACGCGAACGCCTTGTCCTCACCCAGCCGCGTCACGTGACTGGCCAGGAGCAGATACGCGGTCCCCGACGTCGACGGGTTCGACATCACGATGTGGCCCTTGTACTTGGGTTCGACGAGGTCGGCCCACGCCCGGGGCGGAGGCAGCTTCAGCTCGGCCATCTTCTTCTGGTTCATCGCGAAGGCCACGGTCAGCAGGGTCACGCCCTGCCACGCGTTCTCGGGATGCTTGAAGCGGGCGGCGATCAGGTTCGAGTCCTTGGCGGCGTAGGACTCGAGCAGGCCCTTCTTGGCGGCGCCGGTCAGGTAGTCGTTGAAGACGCCCCAGATCACGTCGGCCTGGGGGTTGGCGCGCTCGGCCTCCACCCGCGCCATGATCGGTCCCGTCGAGGCGCGGATGTACGAGGCCTTGGCGGCCAGGTCGGGCAGATCCTTCTTGAACTGTTCCCAGAAGTCCTTCAGCTCGTTCTCCTCGTACGCGGTATAGATGACGAGCTTCTCTTCCGCCGCGCGCACGGGCGCGGCGCCGGGCAGGACGAGCACGAGGGCGAGGAGCGGGAGCAGGATCCGACGCATCGGCGTTCTCCTTTCAGATCGAAAGCGCGCCATCACACCTTCAGGATCGCCACGCGGTCGCCCCCGACGAGGCGGCGCAGCACGAGCACGGTGCCGATCACGATGGCCAGGATGATCGTCCCCAGCGCGCACGCCACCCCCGGATAGCCGTTCTCGACCTGGGCCAGGATCGCCACCGAGCCCAGGTTGAAGCCGGGATAGATCAGGAAGATCACCGCGCTCACCGTGACCATGCCGTTGACGAAGAAGTACACGAAGATGGAAAAGGCCGTCCCCGTGAGCAGCGGCAGGACGACCTTCGTGAAGGTGCGGACGCTGCCCGCCCCGAGGCTGACCGCGGCCTCCTCGATGGCGGGGTCGATCTGCTTGAGCGCGTTCATGGCGGCCAGCACGGCGACCGGGAACTTCCAGAACACCACGCTGGTCACCAGGATCCACACCGTCCCCGTCAACAGGACGGGCGGCACGTTGAAGGCCAGGATGTAGCCGACGCCGATCACGGTGCCCGGCAGCGCCGCCGGGAGCAGGCTCACGAACTCGATCACCCGCGTGGAGCCGCCCAGCACCGCGCGCCGGCGCTCGATCACGTACGCGGTGACCAGGGCCAGCGCCGTGCCCACCACCCCCGACAGCAGGGCGAGCTTGACGCTGTTGACGATCGGCCACGCGCCCTCGGCCGTCGATTTGAACCCATAGTGCTGGAGCGACAGCGTCCAGTCGCTGCCCCACAGCCGGACCAGCGAGCCCAGGGGGATCAACCCGTAGATCACCCCGATGAACAACGCGATCCCGCCGGAGGCGAGGAAGAGCGGCCAGCGCACGCGGCCCGGCGTGGGCCGGATCGCGGTGCGCGACCCGGCCGAGACCGTGACGTACGACCGCGAGCCGACCGAGTAGGCGTTGAGCAGGTACGCGGCGAGGCACGGCACGATCAGGACCACGCTCATGGTGGACGCCGCCGCGAAGTCGTTCATCCCGATGACCTGCGAGTAGATCTCGGTGGCCAGGACGTTGTAGCGGCCGCCGACCAGGATCGGATTGCCGAAGTCGGTCATGCACAGGATGAAGACGATCAGCGCCGCCGAGGCCAGGCCGGGCCGGGCCAGGGCGAGGGTCACCCGCCACAGGGTGACGCCGAAGCCCGCGCCGAGATTCTCGGCCGCCTCCTCGAGCGAGGTGTCGATGTTGGCCAGCACGTTGGCCAGCAGGATGTAGGCCTGGGGCAGGAACGTGAAGACCTGCGCCAGCACGATGCCGTGGAACCCGTAGATCGACCAGTCGAGCCCGAGCCCATGCGTGAGGGCTCCGTTGCGCCCGAAGAGCAGGATGAAGGCGAGCGAGACCAGGAAGGGCGGCGAGATCAGCGGCAAGAGGCTCATGAGCGAGACGAAGCGCTTGCCGGGCATGGTCGTGCGCGTGACCGCGTAGGCGAGCACGAGCGCCACCGCCACCGTGATCAGCGTCGACACCGCGGACACGAGCAGGCTATTGACGAGGATGCGGAAGAGCCGCCAGGTGCTGAAGAACGCCGCGTAGTTCGCCAGGGTCAGGCCGGCCGGACCGGTCAGGCTGAGGCCCAGCACCTTGATCACCGGCCACACCACGAAGATCAGGAGCGCGAGCAGGACGGCGGCGGCCACCGCCACCGTGGTGACGTCGTGCCGGCGCACGGCCCCGAACGGGCGAGCGGCGATCGAGCGGGTCGCGTCCGGCACGCGCGTCAGCCGGCGGTGAAGCCGCCGTCCACGACCAGCTCGGCGCCGGTCATGTACGACGACTCGTCGCTGGCCAGGAACAGGGCGACGCCGGCGATCTCGCGCGGCTCCGCGATGCGCCCGAGCGGAATGCCGGTCACGAACTCCTTGCGGATGGCCTCGCTCAGGTACGGGGCCTGGAGCGGCGTGTCCACGATGCCGGGATGGATGATGTTGCAGCGGATGCGGTCCTTGGCGAACTGGATGGCCAACGACTTGGTCAGCGAGATGAGGCCGCCCTTGGCCGCCGTGTACGCGTCCTGGGCGCGGGTGAACCCGACCAGCGCGGAGACCGAGCCCATCACGATCACCGAGCCGCCGCCCGCGCGCTGCAGCTCGGGGATCCCGTGCTTGGTCAGCCAGAAGACCGACTTGAGGTTGATGGCGATCACGCGGTCCCACCACCGCTCGTCGGTCTCCAGCACGGAACGATCGCGGTCCTTCCACAGGACCCCGGCGTTGGCGTAGAGCACGTGGAGGCCGCCGAATCGCCGCGCGCCTTCCTCGACCATGCGCTGGACGTCGGCTTCGACGGCCACGTCGCCGGCCACGGCCAACGCCTCACCGCCGGCCTCCTCGACCGCCCGCACGGTCGCGCGGGCGGCGCCCTCGTCGAGGTCGCCGATGACGATGCGCGCGCCCTCGCGCGCGAACAACACGGCGGCCTCGCGCCCGATCCCCATGCCCGCGCCGGTGATGAGCGCGATCTTCCCCTTCAGCCGGTCGGCCATCTAGATCCTTTCGAAGTTGCGCATCAGCTCCCAATCGGTGACGACCCGATCGAACGCCCGCTGCTCGAGCCGCGCCGTGTGCAGGTAGTGCTCGACCACCCGGTCGCCGAAGGCCGCCCGCGCGACGGTCGAGCCCTCCAGCTCGGCCACGGCCTCGCGCAGGGTCCTGGGGACCTGGGGCAGCGCGGCGTCCTCGTAGGCGTTGCCCTCGTAGAGCTTGGGCGCCTCGAGCGTGCCGTCGACGCCGTGCAGCCCGGCGGCGATGGTGGCCGCGAACGCGAGATAGGGATTGGCGTCCGCGCCGGGGATGCGGTTCTCCACGCGAAGGCCGCGTCCCTCCCCGCACAGGCGAAACCCGCACGTGCGGTTGTCCCAGCCGGCGGCGATGCGCGTGGGCGCGAAGGAGCCGGCCTGGTAGCGCTTGTACGAGTTCACGGTCGGCGCGTAGAAGTACGCCAGCTCGCGAGCCATGACCATCTGTCCGGCCAGCCACTGGGAGAGGAGCGGCGACAGCGGCGGG
>DATHGT010000374.1:0-3192 GCA_035317605.1 Candidatus Acidiferrum sp.
CGATTCTGGCATCCCCGCCGCCGCGCTTTCGACCGCTGCCAGAGCGGGGTTCCTCACCCTCAGCCCCCTGTTTTTACCCACACGACTTCACGAAGACCCTCTTAAAGGTTGGTGATAGTCTTCGAGAGTCGATCGACAAAGGATTGGCCTCGACACGCTTCGGAATTATCGTCTTGTCCAAGGCGTTTTTTGGAAAGCGGTGGACCCAATACGAGCTCAATGGATTGCTGGCTCGGGAACACCAGGGGCGGAAGCTTGTACTACCGGTTTGGTATGAGCTTTCTCATGATGAGGTCGTGGCCTACAGCCCATCACTGGCGGATAAAGTTGCACTCACCTATCCACGACTCCCCATCGCTGAAATTGCCACCCTGCTCGCGGCGCGAGTGCGCGATCCCCAGCTGTGAGATCACCGGCGCCCTTCACGCCACCGGCGTGGTGGTGCTGGACGTGACGGAAGCGCTTTGACTGTCGGCTGACGACGCACCCGCGCAGCGTGCCATAGGTCCCACTTCGCCTGCAGTGCCAGCCAGATCTGTGCGTCCCAGCCCGTCAGCGCCTGGAAGCGGAGCGCCGTGTCGGTGCTGACGCTCCGCCGTCCCTTCACGATCGCGTTAAGTCGCTGAAACGGCACCACGATCCGCTTGGCCGCTTCGGCCTGGGACACGCCGAGTGGTTCGAGAAACTCCTTGAGGAGCATCTCACCTGGATGCGTCGGCGGTCGATGCGTGGGCAGCACGGGATTCTTCTTCAGCGGCGGGCTGCGCGCAGGCGTTCGGTCGCCACGACGTCGACGTTCAACGTAGTCGGATCGACGACCACTCCGTACAGTTCGGTCGCGGCTTCGATCGAGACGTAGCCTTGCTTCACGTCCTCGGCGACGATCTCGATCGGGCGCTCCAGTGGCGAGCCGTGGCCGCCGCCTCCGCCTGAGCGCACACGGAACGCGTCGCCGGTCTCGAGACGCGCGACCAAGACCTTCGCGTTCGGGAAATCGGTCTTCCAGGTGTCGCCATTTCTCACCCACACCTCGTTGCCGGTGCCTTCCAGACCTCCCTCCAGGCCCCACGGCTTGCAGTGGGCGCGCTCGATCTGGGTGTTGAGGGTCATGCTCGTGCGGGCGCGGACGATGCGGTCGATGCCGAGGCCGCCGCGGTGGCGGCCGGCGCCGCCGGAGTCCTGGGCGAGCGCGTAGCGTTCCACCACGATCGGGAACTTCACTTCGACCTGTTCGTTCGGCGCGTTGTGGGTGTCGCCGTCGTTGAGGCAGACCGTGGCCGACATGCCGTCCTCGGAGCGTTTGGCGCCCCAGCCGCCGCCGAGCGGGCCGAAGTTGCCGATGAAGAGCTCGCGTGTGCCGGGCTGAAGGCCGTGCACTTGCGAGCTGACGAGATCCGCGTGGTGGCCGGCGATGACGCGGTCGGGGATCGCGGGGGCCAGCGCCTTGAAGACCGTGTCGACGATCGTCATCGGGAACGTCATCCACCAGCGCATGGGCGCGGGCCTGACGGCGCTGACCACCGTGCCCGGCGGGACGATCGAGGTCAGCGCGCGGAACGCGCCGTCGTTGATCGGATAGTCGCGGGGCGAGGTCAGGCACTTGTAGGCGACCTGGGCGCAGGCGTGGCCGGTCGTGATGCCGGAGTTGTAGAAGCCGCGAACTTGTTTGGCGACGTCGCTGAGGTCGATCGTCATCGCGTCGCCCGCGACCTCCACGCGCACGCGGATCGGGATCGGCGTGCCGACGTCCACGCCGTCGTCGTCCATGAACGACTCGGCCTCGTACACGCCGTCGGGGATCGTGCGCGTGCGCGCCCGCGCGGCGGCCTCGGCGTGGTCCATGATCGCGGCGATGGCGTCCTGCACGGGCTCGCGACCGTAGCGGTCGCATAGCTCGCGGAACCGCCGCTCGCCGGTCTTGACCGCGGTGACCTGTGCTCGCAGATCGCCGAGCGCGCGCGTGGGGATACGCACGTTCTGGCGGATCACGTCGACCAGGTCCTGGTTGACCACTCCCGCGCGGTGCAGTTTCAGGATCGGGATCTGCAGGCCTTCCGCGAAGATGTCGGTGGTCATGCCGCCGAGCACGCCGCCGATGTCGAGCCAGTGGGCCATGCAGCACGCGAAGCCCGCCAGCACGCCGTCATGGAAGATCGGCATGGTCAGGGTGACGTGGTTCAGGTGGCTGCCGGTGATGTAGGAATCGTTGGTCACCAGGATGTCGCCGGGCTCGATGCCGTCGAGGCCGAAGTGACGGATCTTGGCCTTGACGGTCTCGGCCATGCCGCGGATGAACATGGGCAGCCCGAGGCCGATCGAGACCGTCTCGCCCTTCGGCGTGAAGAGCCCGACCGTGAAGTCGAGCGCCTCGTAGATGATCATGTTGTACGCGGTGCGCATGAGGTTGGTCTTCATCTCCTCGGTCACCGCGATGACCCCGCTGCGCACCAGCTCGGTCACGACCGGATCGGCCGCCATCATCGCCTCCCCGCCACCGCGATCACCAGATCGCCGAACTGATCGACCTCCAGCGCGTCGCCGGGACCCAGCACGGTGGTCGACGCGTGCTCCTCGATCAGCGCGGGGCCGGCGACGCGGTTGCCGGCGAGCAGCGCCGCCCGCGCGTACGTCGGCGTCTGCACGAAGCCGCCGGCCTCTCTGAAGTAGACCGCACGCGCTCCGGCGAGCGCCGACACGACGGGCCGGGCGTCGCCGGACTTGATCGTGGTGCGCGGCGGCTTGCTCATCACGCCGGTCACGGTCGTGCGCAGGCTCACGATCTCGGCGCGCTCGTCGGGGGCGGAGGTGCCGTAGCGCAGCTCGTGCATGGCGTCGAAGCAGCGCTTGATGCCCGCGCGGTCCTTGGCGGCGAAGAGCGGCAGCGGCAGGTCCACGGTGACCGCGTGCTCCTGACCGACGTAGCGCATATCGGCCGCGCGCTTGACGATCACCGCCTGCGGCGCCACTGACGCGGTCGCGATCGCGCCGTGTCCCTCCGTCTCCATCTCGACGTAGCGCCGCTCCAGCTCGTCGAACGACGCCTGGTCCAAACGGACGAACCAGGTGCGCACGAAGTCGTGGCGCAGATCCGCGAACAGCATGCCGATGGCGGAGAAGACGCCGGGCGCGTCGGGAACGATGACCGTCCGCATGCCCAGCTCGCGCGCCACGTCGGCGGCGTGCAGCGGCCCC
>DATHGT010000375.1:0-28012 GCA_035317605.1 Candidatus Acidiferrum sp.
GGCGGCAAGGGCAACGAGGGCGTGGCCGGCCAGGTGAAGAACACGCCGGGCGCGCTCGGCTACGTCGAGCTGGCGTACGCGACGACCAACAAGCTGCCGGTGGCCGAGATCCGCAACCAGGCCGGCAAGTTCGTCGAGCCCACGATCGACAGCACCACTGCCGCGGCGGCGTCGGTGGCCAAGACCATGCCCGCCGACTTTCGGGTGTCGCTGACCAACGCGCCCGGCGACAAGGCGTACCCGATCGCCAGCTTCACGTGGCTGCTCGTCTACCGCGACCAGGCCGACGCGGGCAAGGGACGCGCGCTGGCCAAGTTCCTGTGGTGGGCCAGCCACGAGGGCCAGCGGTACGCCGCCGATCTGCTCTACGCGCCGCTGCCCGCCGAAGTCGTCAAGCAGATCGAGAGGAAGGTGAAGGAGATTACGTTCCAGGGTAAGCCGCTGCTGGCCTCCGTCGATCGGTGATGCGCGCACTCCCGGGTGGGCTCGAGGCGATGGCGGGCCCGGGGCTCCGCCGTCGCGCTCGGATCCGCGTGTCGGGCGATCGCGTCTTCGCCGGGGTCCTGCGCGTCGTCGCCGCCTCGTTCGTCGGGCTCGTGCTGGCCCTCGTCGTCACCCTCGTCGTGGCGGCGGTGCCCGCCATACGGACGTTCGGCTGGCGGTTCATCGTCGGGACGAACTGGGACCCGGTCGCCGAGAGCTTCGGCGCGCTGCCGTTCATCTACGGCACCCTGCTCTCGTCGCTGGTCGCGATGGTGCTGGCCGTTCCGCTCGGCATCGGCGCGGCGATCTTCCTCGCCGAGCTGGCGCCGTTCTGGATCCGGCCGCCGATCGGGTTCCTGATCGAGCTGCTGGCCGCGGTGCCGAGCGTGGTCTACGGACTCTGGGGCATCTTCGTGCTGGCCCCGCTGATGCGCGTCTGGGTGCAGCCCGCGCTCGGCGCGTCGCTCGGCTTCCTGCCGCTGTTTCAGGGCGCACCCTACGGTGTCGGCATGCTGACCGCCGGCATCATCCTCGCGATCATGACCGTGCCGTTCATCACCACGGTCGGACGCGAGGTGCTGCTGGCCGTGCCCAACCACCAGCGTGAGGCCGCGCTCGCCCTCGGCGCCACGCGGTGGGAGACGACGCGCATGGCGGTGCTGAACTACGCGCGCTCCGGGCTCATCGGGGCGGTGCTGCTCGGGCTCGGGCGCGCGCTCGGCGAGACCATGGCGGTGACGATGGTCATCGGCAACCGTCCGGAGATCTCGGCGTCGCTGTTCGCGCCGGGCTACACGATGGCCAGCGTGCTGGCCAACGAGTTCACCGAGGCGACCTCCGACGTGTACCTCGCGGCCCTCGTGGAGATCGGTCTGCTGCTGCTGATCGTCACCGTGGTGGTCAACGCGCTGGCGCGCCTGCTCGTGTGGAGCGTGGGCGGCACCGTCGCCAAAGTGCGGGAATGACCAACGTGGCCCGGCGCCGTCTGATCAGCCGCGTGATGGGCGCGCTCACCGCGGTGGCCGCCGGCGTGATCATCCTGCCGCTGGTGGTGATCTTCGCGTTCCTGGTCTACCAGGGGAGCACGGCGCTGAACCTCGACTTCTTCATCCACCTGCCCAAGCCCGTCGGCGAGGTCGGTGGCGGGATGGCCAACGCGATCGTGGGCACCCTGATCCTGATCGCGCTCGCCGCCTGCCTCGGGGTGCCCGTCGGCGTGCTGGGCGGGCTCTACCTGGCGGAATCGCGCGACCGTCACCTGCCGTGGCTGGTCCGCTTTCTCGCCGACGTGCTCAACGGCGTGCCCTCGATCGTGATCGGTATCTTCGTCTACACGCTGGTGGTCCGGCCCCTGCGTCACTTCTCGGCCATAGCCGGCGGTATCGCGCTCGGCGTGATCATGATCCCGATCGTGCTGCGGACGACCGAAGAGCTGGTGCGCCTGGTCCCCGCCTCGTTGCGCGAGGCCGGGTTGGCGCTCGGAGTGGCGGAATGGAAGGTCATGCTGCGCATCGTGCTGACGACGGCGAGCGCCGGCATCACGACGGGTGTGATGGTCGCGGTCGCCCGCATCGCCGGCGAGACCGCACCGCTCCTGTTCACGGCCTTCGGCAACCGCTTCTGGCACCATGGCCTCGATCAGCCGATCGCCGCGCTGCCGCTGCAGATCTTCGCGTACGCGATCGCCCCCTACGACGACTGGCACCGCCAGGCGTGGGCGGGCGCCCTGGTCTTGATCACGATCGTCCTGGTGGTGAGCGTGCTGGCCCGCCTGGCCACCGCACGGCTGGCACGCTCATGAGAACGTGGATTCAAGTACCGCCCCGGCGAAGCCGGGGCGAAACGCGAACGGGGGGGTTTGGGGGGCCCGAGGCTAGGCCCCCCATCTCGGAGGATTGAATATGGCTGACGGGATTCGGGTGGAGCGGTTGAACGCGTGGTTCGAGACGCGCCGTGTCCTGGTCGACATCGACCTGCGGATCCCCGCCAACGGCGTGACCGCGGTCATCGGTCCATCCGGGTGCGGCAAATCCACGTTCGTCCGGTGCATCAACCGCATGCACGAGGTCGTGCCGGGAGCGCGGCTGAGCGGCGACGTCCTGCTCAACGGCGAGAGCCTCTACCGGGCCGACGTCGACCCCGTGGTGGTGCGCCGCCGCATCGGCATGGTGTTCCAGAAGGCGAACCCGTTTCCGACCATGTCGATCTTCGACAACGTGGCGGCCGGGCTGCGGCTGGGCGCTCGGCGCGACCGCGCGTTCCTCAACGAGACCGTCGAGCAGGCCCTGCGTCAGGCCGCGCTGTGGGACGAGGTCAAGGACGGTCTGGGCAAGCCGGGCTCGGCGCTGTCCGGCGGCCAGCAGCAGCGCCTGTGCATCGCCCGCGCGCTGGCCGTGGGGCCCGAGGTGCTGCTCATGGACGAGCCGTGCTCGGCGCTCGATCCCATCGCCACCGCCAAGATCGAGGAGCTCACGCTCGAGCTGAAGAAGAACCTCACGGTGGTGATCGTCACCCACAACATGCAGCAGGCGGCGCGGGTGTCGGAGTGGACGGGCTTCTTCCTGATGGGTGAGCTGGTCGAGTTCGGGGTGACCCGCGAGATCTTCACGAACCCGCGGGACAAGCGGACCGAAGACTACATCACCGGCCGGTTCGGCTGAGAGAGGGACGGCCATGCCGCGACACTTCCACGAGGAGCTGGACGGACTCAAGCAGACGCTCTTGGCCATGGGGGCGCTGGTCGAGGACCAGATCCGCCTGACCATGCGCGCGCTCGTCGAGCGCGACGACGCGTTGGCCAAGAGCGTGATCGAGCGGGACCGCGAGGTGAACGCCTACGACGTGGAGGTCGACGAGAAGTGCGTGGAGCTGCTCGCCCTGCACCAGCCCACGGCCGGCGACCTGCGCTTCCTCACCACCGCCATGAAGATCGTGACCGACCTGGAGCGCATCGGCGACCAGGCCGTGAACATTGCCCAGCGCGCGCGCGAGCTGAACGTCGAGCCCCAGCTCAAGCCCTACATCGATCTGCCGCGCATGGCCGAGCTGGCCCAGGCCATGGTCAAGGAGAGCCTCGACGCCTTCGTGGCCCGCGACACCGCGCTGGCCCGGCGCGTGTGCGGCGAAGACGCGGCGGTCGACGCGCTCAACCACCAGATCTTCCGCGAGCTGCTGACCTTCATGATGGAAGATCCCAAGACGATCCCGCGGGCCATCCGCCTGATCCTGATCGCACGCTTCCTCGAGCGGGTGGCCGACCACGCGACCAACATCGCCGAGATGGTCATCTTCATGGTCGACAGCAAGATGGTCCGCCACACGTTGGCCTAGCAGGCTACGGAAAACTCGCAGGCTGCTCAAAAAGGTCCAGATGCGAGGCGGCGCCCGAGAGCCGCACGCGAGCCGTACTCCTGTACGGTGAGCGCGCGGCCGAGGGCGCCAACGAAGCAGATGGGCCTTTTTCAGCAGCCTGCTAGCGCTTGCCCTCGCTGACGATGACGCCGCAGGCGATGCGGGCGCCGCTGTTGCCGGCGGGGTCGGTGCGCTTGTCGTCGGCGCTCTCGTGGATGACGATCGCGCTGCCGTCGGCGTCGAGCAGGGAGCCCGCCGCCTTCTTGTCGAGAGCGACGCGCTTGATCGTGAACTCCAGATGACCCTTGCCGTCGGTGCCGACGGTGATATCGGGCAGGTCGCCGACGTGCGGTCCTCGCGGATTCGCGGTGCCGTGCTCGGCCTTGGTCGGGTTGAAGTGGGCGCCCGCGGACTCGAACGACGGCGGATCGCAGCGTCCCACCTCGTGGATGTGCACGGCCTTCTCCCCCGCGGGCAGCCCGATGACGTCGAGGAGGAGGCGGACGCCGCCGTTGTCCCGCGTGATCACCGCGTTCCCGACGGCCTGCCCCTTCTCGTCGACCAGATGCGCGAGCGCGGCGGGAGGCGGCAGCGTCACGTAGGGGATGTAGGGCAGGCGGCACCCCGTCGCGCCCAGCGCGAGCACGAGGATCCACCCGTATCGTCCGACCGCCGCGAGGGGATGACCGATGAGGTTCACGGCGCGATTCTACTCGACGCGCGCCCTCCCGCGGAGACTCAGCGGCAGTAGTTGCGCCAGTCGATCAGCGGCGGCGCGTCGCGACACAGCCGGCGCGCCCCCGTGCAGTTCTGCGAGCCGCCGAGCGCGGAGTTCGCGCTGTCCCCGAAACACCCGGTCATGGCGAACCACGAGTAGCGCCGCTCGTTCTCGCGCCAGACCAAGAAGAGCAGGGAGAAGACTAAGCTCCCGACGACCCCCAGCACGACGAGCCGCTGCTTCCAGTGGCTCACCGGACCGTCAGTCGATGGTGCCGGCCGGCAGCACCCACTCGCAGGGCTGGCCGGTGACCCGGCTGATCAGGTCGAAGTCGGTGTCGTAGTGCAGAACGGCCAGGCCGCTCTGCTCGGCCGCGGCCGCGATCAACAGGTCGGGAACCTTGCGGCCGCGTAGGCCGCGAGAGGCGAGCAGGCGCTGGACTTGCCGCGCCCGCCGCACGTGGGCGGCGTCGGTCTCGATCAGCGGGAAGGCGGCCAGCGCCGCAGCGAGGCGGTTCCATTCGGCGAGATTGCGGGCCGAGAAGCCGACTTCGAGGTCCGAGATTCCGGTCCGCGCGACGTGGCCGGCGGCGGCACGTGGCTCGATCACGGCGCGCACCGCCTCGTGGTGCAGGCGAGTCAACACGCTGGTGTCCACCACGTGCGTCAGCGCCACGCCGCGCTCCGGTCAGCGAGCTTTGCCTTGGCCAGCGTCGTGAGCGCCCTGGCCACCCGGCGCGGTCGCAGCGGCGCCGCCCGGCGAAGCGCCTCGTTGACCGTGTCCTTCAACGTCTTCGTGCCCAACTCCGCCCGCGCCGCGGCGAGGGCCTGCTCGTCGATGTCCACCAGCCGCTTGGCCATGGCGAGAGTATATCAGGACAGCCACGCGTATATCCGGCCACCGGCGCCCCGCCACGTTCCGTCGAGGACAAAGCCCGTTGGGTCGAGAGATGCCTTGGTGGGGGGGCGGAAATCCGCTACGATCCGGGCGCCATGGGCGGCAAGACCGCGGCGGGGCGGTGGCTGCGCGCGGCGTTGCTCCTCGCGGGGGCCGCGCTGTTCGCGCTGCTCGTGTGGCAGATCGGCCCGCGGGCGATCGTCGCCTCGTTCGAGCGCCTCGGCTTCACCCTGCTGATCGTGATCGTGTTTCCGTTCTGCGTGATCACCGCCTTCGACACCCTCGGCTGGCGCTACGCGTTCCGGCGGGATCGCGTGTCGTTCTGGAAGCTGGCCCTGGCCCGCGTGGCCGGCGAGGCCGTGAACGGGACCACGCCGACGGGCTCGGTCGGCGGCGAGGCCGTGAAGGCGTGGCTCCTCCGCGATCGCGTGCCCTTCCGCGAGAGCCTGCCCTCGGTGATCGTGGCCAAGACCACGATCACGATCGCCCAGGGACTGTTCCTGCTCTTCGGCATGCTCGTCGCCTGGTTCGCGCTGCCGGCGCATGAATCGTGGCTGCTCAAGCCGATGGGGGCGCTCCTCGGCCTCGAGATCCTCGCGGTGGCGGGGTTCGTGTACGCGCAGGTGGCGGGACTTCTGGCGGGCAGCGGGCGGATGCTCGAGCGCATCGGCGTGATGCGCTCGGCGCACCGGGGGCTGCCGCTCAAGCGCATCGACCGCGCGCTGTCGCTGTTCTATCGCCGGCAGCCCGCTCGCCTCGCGCTTTCGATCGGCTTCCACTTCCTCGGCTGGGTCATGAGCGCAGCGGAGACCTGGTTCATCCTGTGGCTGCTCGGGGTGCCGGTGAGCCCCGCCACCGCGGTGATCATCGAAGCGTGCGGCACCGCGGTGCGCTTCATGACGTTCTTCATCCCCGGCCACCTCGGCGTGCTCGAGGGCGGCAACGTGGCGGTCTTCGTGGCGCTCGGGCTCGATCCCGCCGCGGGACTGTCGGCCATCCTGGTGCGGCGCGTCCGTGAGGCGGCGTGGATCGGTCTGGGCTTTCTCGTGCTCCGCGCGCCGGCCCGCCGCCCGGCGCCGGTTCCGGTGCCCGCGCCGGCGCCCACGCCCGAGGGCTGACCCGCGATGTGTGGGATCGCCGGCTTTTTGACTCGGCCGGGCGAGCGCGCCGAGCGCGCGATCGTGGAGCGCATGATCGGCGCCCTGCGCCACCGAGGACCCGACGCGGTCGGCTATCACGTCGACGGGCGGGTCGCGCTCGGGGTGGCGCGGCTCCGGGTCATCGATCTCCACACCGGCGATCAGCCGATCGCCAACGAAGACGGCAGCGTCCACGTCGTCCTGAACGGCGAGATCTACAACTACCGAACCCTCGGCGAACAGCTCTCTGCGCTCGGCCATCGGTTGGCCACGCGCTCGGACACCGAAGTCATCGTCCACGGCTGGGAGGAGTTCGGCGAAGCGTGTCCCGAGGCTCTCAACGGCATGTTCGCGTTCGCGTTGTGGGACCGGCGGCGCGAGCAGCTGTTCCTCGCGCGCGACCGGATGGGGGAGAAGCCGCTCTACTACACGTTCGCGGACGGGACGCTGGTGTTCGCCTCGGAGCTGCGCGCCTTGCTGGCTCACCCCGCGGTGCCGCGCCGGCTCGACCCGCGCGGTGTGGCCCGCTACCTGGCGTTCGACTTCGTGCCCGATCCCCACGCGATCCTCGGGGACGTCCAGAAGCTGCCGCCCGGTCACAGCTTCGTGATCGACGGCGACAAGGCCCGCATCCAGAGCTACTGGGAGATCCCGTTCGCGCCCGAGGAGACGACCGACGAAGCGACGTGGTGCGAGCGCATCCGCGCGCACCTCGACGAGGCGGTGCGGCTGCGCCTGCACAGCGACGTGCCCCTCGGCTGCTTTCTCAGCGGCGGGATCGACTCCACGTCGGTGGCGGCCACCGCCGCCCGCCAGCATCGGGGGATCAACACATTCTCGGTCGGCTTCGCCGAGCCCGCCTATGACGAGCGCCGTTACGCGCGATTGGTCGCTGACCGCTACGGCACGCGCCACGAGGAGCTGATCGTATCCGCGGGCGACGCCGCGACGGTGGTCGGCGACCTCGGCCGCCTGATGGACGAGCCGCTGGCGGACATGGCGTTCGTTCCGCTCTACCTGCTCTCACGCGCGGCGCGGGGGAGCGTGACGGTGGCCCTCACCGGCGACGGCGGGGACGAGCTGTTCGCGGGCTACCCGTCGATGGGCGCGGACTGGTGGCATCAGCGCGCGGGGCAGCTGCCGGCGCCCGCGCGCGCGCTGCTCTCGTGGCTCGCCGCGCACGCGCCCGGCGTGCCGGATCCGCTGCGCGATTTCCTGCGCGCGCTGGACCTGCCCCCCGACGCTCGCAACCAGCCGCTCCTGGGCGGGCTGCCGCCATATCGTCACGCCGAGCTGCTCTCGCGCGACGCGCGGGCGGCGCTGGCCGGCTTCGAACCCTACGGCGACATCGCGGACGCGCTCGCGTCCTGCGTCAGCGACGATCCCACCGCGCGGCTCATCCACCGCTACTGCAAGCTCTACCTGGCCGGGCAGAATCTGGTCAACGCCGACCGCGCGAGCATGGCCGTCTCGCTCGAGCTGAGGGCGCCGCTGCTCGACCACGTGTTCGTGGAGCTGACCGGACGCATCCCCTCGCGGCTCAAGCTCTCCGGGCTCAGGAGTCTCAAGCGGCTCTACAAGCGCGCGATGGCCGACCGTCTGCCGGCCGAGATCCTCGCCCGTGGAAAGCACGGGTTCGGTGTGCCGTTCTCTCCATGGTTTCGGGGTGTTCTGGCTCCGATGGTGAGAGAGATTCTCGGGCCGGATCGTGTGGGACGGAGCGGGCTCTTCGACCCCGGCGCCGTCGCGCGGATGGTGGAGGAGCACGTCTCCGGCGCGCGCAATCACGCCAAGCTCCTGTGGGCGCTGATCGTGTTCGAGCAGTGGCGCGTTCACTATCTCGGTGACGCCCGGCTCGTGTGACGAGCTGGCGTCTCGACCTGCTCCTGCTGCTGACCAACGCGGTGTACGGGACCGCGTACGTCGCCCAGCGCGAAGCCGTCAACGTGGTGCCACCAGGCCTGCTCGGGTTCGCGCGGCTGTCGATCGCGGCGCTGATCCTGCTGCCCTTCCTCCGGCAACGGCCCGGAACGAAGACCGAGCCGGGAGATCGGGCCAAGATTTTCTGGATGGGCACGCTGGGCTTCGGTGTGGCCTACGTGCTCTCGCACTTTGGGCTCGCGCGCTCGACCGCGACCAACGGGGCGTTGCTCGTCACCCTGGAGCCGGTGCTGGTGATGCTGCTGTCGCCGTTCGTCCTCGGGGAGCGGCTCCGGCGGCGTGAGGCGATGGGCGCCGCGCCGGTGCTGCTCGGCGCGGTCCTCGTCGTCCTGAACGGCGTGCCGGGCGTGACGGTCTCGCTGCTGCCCCACTGGCGCGGCGACGCCCTCATCGTGCTCTCGGCACTCGCGTTCGCCTCGTACTCCCTGCTGGGGCGCGACGTGCTCCGGCGCTGGGACGCGCGGACCGTGACCGCGCGCTCGATCCTCTGGGGCGCCGCGTCGATGGTCCCGGTCGTCGCGCTGGAGTGGGCCGCGGGCTTCCGTCCGACGTGGACACCGAAGGGCACGGCCACCACGCTCTACCTCGCCGTCGTCGTGACCGCGCTCGCGTATCTCGCCTGGAACGCCGCCCTCGCCCGCGTCCCCGCCCCCCGCGCCGCCATCTTCATCAACGTCCAGCCCGTCGTCGGCGTCGCCCTCGGCATGCTCCTCCTCGGCGAATCCGCCACCGTCTACACCGCGATCGGAGCCGTCCTCGTCTTCATCGGTCTCGGCATCACGACGATCGGCGCCTCCGGCTAACGATTCTCGCGGAATTGGTTGACGGGCTCGCGTCGGGGGTCGAGCGCCGATTTCGCAGAAAAGAGGAGCGCAGCTCCTTTTTTCGAGGACCTAGGCCAGCCGCCCCCCGACGCGAGCCCGTCAACCAATTCCGCGAGCACCACTAGCGCCGTCGAGCGCGGACGTCGCCGCGGTAAGATGAATTCGTGCCCGAGTCCCATCGGTATCAGCTCCAAAACGACGACGCCAACCGCCTCATCCGGGAGCTCGTGGACGTCGCCGCGGTCCCCGCCCAGACGCGCGGGCTGGTGCAGCAGCTGCTCACCAGCGTGCTCAAGCTCCACGAGGACGGCGCGCCGGTCGGCGACCTGAAGATCACCAACGCGGCGCTCAAGGAGCTGCGCTACGGCTTCAAGGTCTTCGCGCCGTATCGCGGCGTGCGGAAGGTCACGGTCTTCGGGTCGGCGCGCACGTCGCCGGCCGACCCCGCGTCGGAGGCGGCGCGGCAGTTCGGACGGCGCATGGTCGAGGCCGGCTGGATGGTGGTCACCGGGGCGGGGGCGGGGATCATGGGCGCGGCCCAGGAGGGCGCGGGCGGCGAGCGCAGCTTCGGCCTCAACATCCGCCTGCCCTTCGAGCAGGAGGCGAACCCGTGGATCGCCTCCGACCCCAAGCTGATCACCTTCAAGTACTTCTTCACGCGCAAGCTCTTCCTGGTGAAGGAGGCCCACGCCTTCGCGCTGTTTCCCGGCGGCTTCGGGACCATGGACGAGACCTTCGAAGCCGTCACGCTCCTGCAGACCGGCAAGTCGCAGATCGTGCCCATCGTGCTGGTGGAGCCGGGACCGCGGCCGTTCTGGCGCACCTGGGACGCGTGGCTGCGCTCCACGCAGGTCGAGCGCGGCTTCATCGCGCCCGAGGACCTCGGGTTCTATCGCATCGTCGACTCGGTGGAAGAGGCGGTGGCGGACATCGAGGGGTTCTACCGGGTGTTCCACTCCTCGCGGATCGTCGCCGACAACCTGGTCTTCCGGCTCGAGCGCCCGCTGACCGAGCGCGACCTCGCCGAGATCCAGCACCGCTTCGACGACATCCTCAAGGGGCCCCTGGACCAGGTGGCGGGCCCGGCGCCGCAGGAGCTGCCGGAGTTCGTCGATCTCCCGCGACTCGTCATCCCGTTCACGCGCTCGTCGTACTCGCGGCTCCGCCAGCTGATCGACTTCATCAACGCGCGCCCCGGTTGAGGCACGCCGGCAGGGCGCGGACCGCCAGCAGCCCCGCGGTGACGCCGTCGGCGAAGACGGCGGCGCCGGCCGGCGTGTGGTGGATGTCGTCGTGGCGGAACAGCGGGCCGTCCGCCGTCCGACCTCTAAAGGTGCTCAGCAGGTTGATCACGGGAAAGCCCGCCCGCCGTCCCAGCGCTTCCAGCCGGGCGAACGGCCGCTCGGAGCCGTAGAAGCCGGCGCCGACCCCGAGCCGACGCCGGCCCAGCGGCGACTCGCCGGCGCTCACCTGGTGCGCGTGGGGATACACCACGAGCACGAACGACGCCCCGCTCGATCGCGCGAGGTCGCGGACGCCGACGAGATAGTGCTCGGTGAGTGTCCACGCGCGCTCGAGCCCGGGCCGATCGTCCCCGCGGGTGATGGCCATCGGGTCGTGCTCGGGATCGCCGATCAGGCGCGCCGCCGCCAGCTGCTCCGGCGACGTCTTCACCGGCCCCAGCAGCGACTGTCCGGCCTCCGATTTCCTGAACGTCTGGTAGAGCACCAGGCGATTCAACGGGCGGCCCAGAGGGCCCAGCGCCGGCAGGGGAGGCAGCAGCAGCGCGGTCTCGCGGATCGGATCGGGGGGCACCGCGACGGGCAGGCCACGATCGTTCGCGATCGCGGTCTCCGTGCGCACGAGGTCGTCGTGGACGTCGGTCATGTCGAAGTTCAGCACCACCACGTCGGGCGTCAGGAGGGGCGCGAGCCGCTGGAGGAGCAGGTACTCGAGGATCGGCGAGTAGCTCGAGACCCCGGCGTTGACGACTTCGTACGCCCCGCAGCCGCGCGCGCTCAGCGCGCGCTCCACCCGCTTGGCCACGGTCTCTTCGAGGAGCAGGCCCGCCCCCTCGGTGAAGGAATCGCCGAGCATGAGCAGGCGGACGGTCGACGGCGGCTTGGGGCTCGCGTAGTCCCGGTCGCGCAGCCCGAGCGAGTTCGTCACGAAGGGCTTGCCGGAGACGGCCACCGAGAGATTCGGACGGGCGCGATGGTGCAGCACCGGATCGCTGACGAGGTAGCGGTGGGTCCCGGTCCCGTCGGCGCGGCGCGCGAGGGCGCGCAGCACGACCTCGGCGAGCGCGAGGGAGAGGAGGACGGAGAGCACGACGAGGAGGGCAAGGCCGCGACGTCGCGCGGCGGCTCGCGACCGGCGACGACGGGGAGGGGGCGTTAGTCGGGCTCCGGGCGCTCGACGGACAGCTGGCACTCCGTGCAGACCCACGTGCGGAAGACCTGCTTGGTCTGGTCGTCCCGGCGCAGCGTCCACGGAATGAAGGCCAGCCGTCCACAGCGCGGGCAGCGCTCCGGCCGCGCGCCAGGCGGCAGCGTCGACGGCAGCCACGGGATCTTCGCGGTCATCGCGAACGATGCTATCACCACGACGCGAGATTGGCAGCGCGTGGGCGATGGGCCGCGCGCCGGTCGCGGTTCGCGGCGGGGCGGATGGGGGATGGGGAGCGCGCCGGTCGGGCTTCGCGCGATGGGGGGGTATGGGGGGAGCCGTAGGGGCCCCCCATCTAAGATAAAATGCCACCATGAAGATCGTGCGGGTCGGGCTGGCGCAGATCAACGCGACCGTGGGCGACCTCGAGGGCAACGTCCGCAAGATCGTCGACGCCATCGAGCGGGCGCGGCAGCGCGGGGTCGGGCTGGTGGCGTTTCCCGAGCTGGCCGTCCCCGGTTATCCGCCCGAGGACTTACTGTTCAAGTCGGCGTTCATCGAGGCCAACCTGCGCGCCCTCGACGCGGTGACCCGCGCGACGTCGGGCCTGACCGCGGTGGTCGGCTTCGTCGATCGCCGCGACGACATCTTCAACGCCGCCGCCGTGCTCCACGACGGCCGGATCGCCGGCGTGTATCACAAGCACTACCTGCCGAACTATGGCGTGTTCGACGAGAACCGGTACTTCCAGGCCGGCGTCGAGACCCCCGTCTTCACGCTGGGCGACACCACCTTCGCGGTCAACATCTGCGAGGACATCTGGTACCCGACGGGGCCGACCACGGTCCAGGCGCTGGCCGGGGCCGAGCTGGTGATCACCATCAACAGCTCGCCCTATCACGCCGGCAAGGGCCGCGACCGCGAGCGCATGGTGGCCACGCGGGCCGCCGACGACGTGGTCGCGCTGGCCTACGTCAACATGGTGGGCGGTCAGGACGAGCTGGTGTTCGACGGCGGCAGCCTGATCGTCAACGAGCTGGGCGAGTGCGTGGCGCGGGGCCGCCAGTTCGAGGAAGACCTGGTCATCGCCGACCTCGACCTCGACGCCGCGTTCCGCGCGCGCCTGCGCGACTCGCGCCGCCGCAAGGAAAAGCTCGGCGCTCACGAGCGGGTGACGCGGGTGGCCCTGGGACCGTTGCCGTCCGTCCCGCCGTCGCCGCCGATCGAGCCCGTGCTGTCCTCGCCGCTGGCCCCCATCGACGAGATCTACCGGGCGCTCGTGGTGGGGACGCGCGACTACGTGCGAAAAATCGGATACGAGCACGTGGTGATCGGGCTCTCCGGCGGCATCGACTCCTCGCTGGTCGCCGCGATCGCGGTGGAGGCGCTCGGGCGCGAGAACGTGAGCGGCGCGACCATGCCGTCGGAATTCTCGTCGACGGGCACGCGGGGCGACGCGCGCCGCCTGGCCAAGAACCTCGGCATCGAGTTCATGGCCCTGCCCATCACCCCGGCCCTGAGCGCCTACAAGCGCACGCTGGCCCCCGCGTTCAAGGGCCTGAAGGAAGACGTCACCGAGGAGAATCTGCAGGCGCGCATCCGCGGCAATCTCCTGATGGCGCTCTCCAACAAGTTCGGCTGGCTCGTGCTGACCACCGGCAACAAGAGCGAGTACGCGGTCGGCTACACCACGCTCTACGGCGACATGGCCGGCGGCTTCGCGGTCATCAAGGACGTGCCCAAGACGCTCGTGTACGAGGTGGCCCGTCACGTCAACGCGCTGGCCGGACGCGCGGTGATCCCCGAGACCGTGTTCGAGCGCGCGCCGTCCGCCGAGCTGCGTCCCGATCAGACCGACCAGGACACGCTCCCGCCCTACGCCGAGCTGGACGAAATCTTGGGAGCCTACGTCGAGAAGGATCTCGGGATCAACGACATGATCGCCGCCGGCCACGCGCCCGACACCGTGCGCAAGGTCGTGTCCATGATCGACCGCAACGAGTACAAGCGCCGTCAGGGTCCCATCGGCGTGAAGATCACCCCGCGCGCGTTCGGCCGCGACTGGCGCCTCCCCATCGTCAACCGCTTCCGCGAGAAGTAACTCCTCCCCCTAGGCCAGGATTGCGCCGGCAAAGCCGGCGCTCGAACACTGCGAGTCAGCGGCGGCGGCCGATGAGATAGGCCGAGGACTTGCCGAAGTGGGGGGTCGGGACGTCGTGCCAGTCGTGTTCGGTGAGGGCGGCGCGCCAGCGCGCGAAGTAGGCGCGATTGTCGAGCGCGTCGTGCTGGGCCGAGTAGAAGATCAGGAACGCGTCGAATGCCGCGACCTCCGCGAGTAACGTCTCACGCAGTGCCAGCGGCGCCTCGCTGAGACTTCCGACGGCGACGAACGCCGCCTCGCCGCGGGGACGCTCGCGAAGCAGCGCTCGCAGCTCGGCCGCGTCGACGACCGTGACCACGCCGCTGGCCGGCCACGTCGCCCCCCGCGCCTCGCTGACCGTGATCATTTCACTCACGGGGATCCCGACGTGACGGAGATAGAAGCGCTGGAGGACGGCGACCTCGGGCAGGTCGAAGATCACGTACGTGCCCCGGAAGCCGAGATCGTGGGCGAGCTGGCAGAGGCGGCCGTAGCCGCCGCCGAACTCCACGATCAGGGGCATCGACGCCAGCGCGCGGCCCGTCACTTCCTCGAAGCGACAGAGGTGATAGGCCTGAAAGATCAGGTTCGCGCTCGACCAGGGGCAGCGCGGCAGCGGGCGGGGATGGCCGAGCGTGGTCTCCCGCACAGCCGACCGCCAGCGCCGGCGCCAGTCCGGACGCGCGCGGAGATGGGCCAGCGCGGCGGCGACCCGGCGATGACGGCGGATCACCATCGTCCGCTCCACGGCCGGCCAGTGCAGGAAGTCCGCGGGATCGCCCGCGCGCAGCTGCTCGCCGAGCTCCTTCAGCAAGCGGTCCCACAGGTCGATGACCTCGACGCCGGTCCCGCTCAGCCTCCCGGCCTCCGCGCGCATCGTCGCCACCAGGTCGGCCCGCAGCGGGACGTGCCGGAACAATAGTCGTCCGGCGAGGACCTCCGCGCGCCGCGACCACGATCGGGCCCCGGCGCTCACCCTCGGACCCCGCGGACGCTCGCGTCGCTCGCCGCGCGCTTGACGCCCTGGATGACGACGTTGCGGCCCAGCAGCAGCATGAACGAGCCCAGCGCGCGGGCGAGCGTGCCGGCGGGGGCTCGCCGCGACGAGAGCCAGAGGGGAACGGTCAGCGGCAGGGCCAGCCACTGGCGCGTCCGCACCATCGTGACGTCGAGGTGCTCGACGTCGACGCCGTGGCGCCTCAGCACGTAGACGATCGTGGGCAGGTACGGCGGGGTGACGTGCGCGATGAGCCCGTCCTCCGCGGCGGCCAGCGCCTGCCGGGTGATCGGGCGAAAGCCCGAGAAGCGACCCGCGATCAGGTAGTGCCAGCGCGACTGGAGATTGTTGACGTTGGGCGTGGTGATCACGAGCCGCCCGCCCGGACGGAGCACCCGGCAGAACTCGGCCAGGCACCGCGCGGGGGAGAGCAGATGCTCGATGCCCTCGAGTGAGACCACGGCGTCGAAGGCGCCGTCGGAGAACGGTAAGGGCTGGTCGAGATCGAGGCGAAGGAACGCGACGCCCTGCGCGCCGTCGAGACGGGCGGGCGCGATGTCCCCGGCCCAGACGCGCCAGCCCCGCGAAGACAGCTCGCGGGCGAGCGTGCCGTCACCGCACGGCGCGTCGAGCGCACGTCCGGGCGGAAGCCCCGCGAGCAGGCCGAGGGTGGCGCGCCGCCGCCGGACTTTATTCTTGGTGCGGCGCCAGGGCATGGGCGGGATCGACCACGAAGGGAAGCGCCATCACCACCCAGGTGAGGCCGATCACCTCCGAGTCGCCGAAGTTGTATTCGAAGAGGCCCGCGACCAGGAAGCCGGCCACGGCGGCGACGCTGCCCGCGACCAGCGCACGATCGCCGGCGCGGGCGGCCGGCACGCGGGCGTAGATCCGGCCGGCCTGGACGAAGAAGGCGACCCAGATCGAGGTCCACGCCGCCAGCCCGAGCACGCCGCGCTCGGCCGCGATCTGGACGAAGTTGTTGTGCAGATGTCCGGTGCTCGGCCGCCGCGCGGCGGGATCGCGGTACTCGGGATAGTGACGCTTGACGCCGCCCGGACCCAGGCCGAGCAGCGGCGCGTCCTTCACCATTCGCCAGCCGGCGTGCCAGAAATAGAGGCGCTCGCGCGCGGTCGGGTCGGCGGGATCGACGATCGACAGGGCCCGGTGGCGGACCGGCGAGGGCACCGCGAGCGCGAGGGTGGCGACGATCAAGAGCCCGACGAGCCACGCGTAGCGACGGGTCAATCCGCTCACCACCAGCACCGCGGCGCCGAGGCCGAGCCACGCGTTGCGCACGTACGTGAGCGCCAGCGCGATCGCCGCCGGCACCGCGGCCACGATCTGGAGTCCCCAGGCCCTCGGCGCGACCGTGGCCACGCGCGCCAGAATCAGCGCGAGCACGATCAACAGGCTGCCCCCCAGGGTCATGTAGATGCTGAAGAACCCCTTGGCGCGGAACATCGGCGAGGCGCGGCACGCGTCCAGCTTGACGCGCAGCATCCACGCCGCCCACTCCGGCAGCGCGACCTGGGTGTTGCACGCCCACACCTGGGCGATCCCGTGGAGCGACACCAGGCCGGTCACCACGAAGAGCCAGCGTAGCGCGCGCCGGACGTCGTCGCCGTCGCGAAAGCCGTTCACGGCGGCGATGACGATCGGAATGTTCAGGAGCTGCTTGGACTCGACGAGCGCGGCGCGAGGATGGTCCGAGGCGAGGGCGGAGGCCAGGGTGAGCGCGGCGAACGTGAGCAGCGGCCAGCGGAGCGGCGCCCGATCGCGCGTCCGGCACGCCGGGTCGAGGAGGCGGAGCACGCTGACCACGATGATGAGGAAGGTCACGACGCCGACGACCGTGATCGAGGTCATCAGCGCGACGACGAGCGCGATCAGCAGATACAGGAGCGCGCGATCGAGGACGCGGGATGGAGCCGGCGCCGCCGGGGCGGCGTCGTCGATCATTCCGGGCGGGCGACCTGAGCGGCGGCCCGCTCGGACGGCGCCATCTGGAGCGCGTGGAGCCGGCGATAGAGACCGTCGCGCGCGAGCAGCTCGTCGTGGCGGCCGACCTCGGCGATGCGCCCCTCGTGGACGACCACGATGCGGTCGGCGTTGCGCACGGTGGCCAGGCGGTGCGCGATCACCAGCACCGTCCGTCCGTGCATGAGCGCGATCAGCGCCTGCTGGACCATGAACTCGCTCTCGGCGTCGAGGTCGGACGTGGCCTCGTCGAGGATGAGGATCGGCGGGTCCTTGAGGAACGCGCGGGCGATGGCCAGGCGCTGGCGCTGTCCGCCCGACAGTCTCACCCCGCGCTCGCCGACCAGCGTGTCGTAGCCGTTCTCGGTGGCCAGGATGAAGTCGTGGGAGTAGGCCTGGCGGGCCGCCCGCACGATAGCCTCGCGCGTGGCCTCGGGCCGCCCGTAGGCGATGTTGTAGTAGATCGAGTCGCTGAACAGGAACGTCCCCTGGGTCACCAGACCCATCTGCTCGCGCAGCGAGGCCTGGGTGACCTCGCGCACGTCGTGGCCGTCGATGGTGATGCGCCCGGCCGTCACGTCGTGCAGGCGCGGGAGGAGATCCATCAGCGTGGATTTTCCAGCCCCGCTCATGCCCACGAACGCCACCACCTCGCCGCGATGGATGTCGAGCGAGACGTCGGTGAGCGCGAGGCCGTCGCTGCCGGCATAGCTGAAGCTCACCCGCTCGAACGCGATCCGGTCCCGGAAGGCGTCGAGGACGACGGCCCGTGGGGCGTCGGTGACCGCGGGCGGCGTGTCGAGGATCTCGAAGACGCGCTCGACGGAGGCCGCGGTCTGCTGGAGCTTGTTGATGGCGCGGGCGATCTGGCGCGCCGGCCCATACAGCATCACCAGCGCGGCCGTGAACGAGAAGAACGTGCCCGGCGTCATCGCGCCGGCGATGACCCGAGCGCCGCCGTACCAGAGGGCGCCGGCGATTCCGATCGCGGCCACCAGCTCCAGCACCGGCTCGGCGGCGTAGTCGGTCCGCGCGTTCTTGAGGGCCAGGCCGAGCAGGCGGTCGTTGACGCGGTCGAACCGCTGCTGCTCGAACCGCTCGCGGCCGAAGGCCTTGACGATCTTGGTGCCGGTGAACGACTCCTGGAGCACCACGGCGAGCTGGGCGATCTGCCGCTGCGTCCGCCGGCTCAGCACGTAGAGCCGGCGGCCGATCAGGTGCACGGCCAGCGCGATGAGCGGGAACGCGGTGAGGGCCACGAGGGTCAGCACGGACTCGCGCAGGAACATGACCACGGTCAGCACCACGATCGTGCTGACCTGCAGCACCGCCATCACCATCACGGTCGAGGAGATGTGGGCGAGCCGGTTGATGTCGTTCATGATCCGCGAGATCAGGTCCGCGGAGTGCACGCCCGAGAAGAACGCCAGCGGCATGCCCTGGATGTGGACGTAGAGATCGCGGCGCAGGCGGGCCACCACGCGCTCGCCCACCGCGGCCATGATGTAGGACTGCGCGTAGCGCGTGGCGCCCTTCACCCCGTAGACGGCCAGCAGCGCGAGCGGGATCACCTTGAGCATGAAGGTGTCGCGGCGGATGAAGATGTCGTCCATGACCGGCTTGACGAGCCACGCCGCCAGTCCTTCGGTGAGGGAGACTACGAGGGCCAGCGAGGCGCCGAGCACGAGCATCGGCACGTGCGGCCGCACGTAGACGCCCAGCCGGCGGAACGGTCCGAGCCAGACGCCGAGGAGCCGCGTCACGCTCGCGAGTCCCGCGCGAGCAGCCGGCGGTACAGCGACTCCGTGCGCTCGACCCTCACGGTGGTCGCGAACTCGCGCAGCACCAGCTCGCGCCCGGCCCGTCCCATCGCGCGCGCCCGCTCGGGATCGCCGGCCAGGGCCAGGATCGCCTCGGCGATCCCGTTCACGTCCCGCGGCTCGAAGAGATAACCCGTGGTGCCCGGCCGCACGACCTCGGGATGGCCCTCGAGGTTGCTCGCCAGGACCGGCCGGCCGACCGCGAGCGCTTCCGGCAGCGTGCCGGTGAGTCCGAGCCCCTTCCACGAGGCGTCGATGCAGCAGTCGCTGGCCGCCAGGATCTGCGGCACGTCGTCGCGATACCCGAGGATCCTCACGTGTTCCCCGATGCCGACGGAGCGGGCGCGGTCGGCGATGAGCGAGGGCATCCGCGCGCCAACCACGAGCAGGCGGGCGTGCGGGGCCCTGGGGACGACCCGCGCCATCGCGTCGACCACGTCGTCGTTGCCCTTCCAGCTCCGCTGGCCGATCTGGGTCACCAGGAAGTGCTCGGGGCCGAGACCCAGCTCCTTGCGGATGGGGGCGCCGTCGAGGGCGGGATGAAAGAGATCGGTGTCGACGCTCGGATACATGACTTCGATCTTGTCCGCGCGGATGCCGCGGGCCACCAGCCCGCGCTTGATCGACTCGCACACCGCGATGACCGCGTGCACGCGGCGCGTGGCGTAGCCCAGCCGGTTGAAGGGATCGAGCGTGAAGCTCACCCCGCGGTGCAGGACCAGCACGGGGATGCGCACGAGGAGCCCGGCCAGCAGGGCCAGCGTCCGCGCGCGGCCCTTGTGGGCGTGGACGATCTGGACGCGGTGGGCGCGCAGGATGCGGGCGAGCCTCAGCGCCGAGCGCAGATCCACCTCGGAGCGCATCGGCAGCTCGTGGTGCGTCAGGCCGGCCTCGCGTGTCTTGGCCGTCCAGGTCGCGCTCGGCCGCGTGGCGATCACCACCTCGTGACCGCGGGCCGAGAGTCCCCACGCGAGCTCGCGGAGCTGGATCGCCGCGCCGGTGAAGTAGTCCTGCTTGGGGTAGACGTGGAGGATTCTGAGCGGAGGAGTCACGGCCTACCGGGCGAAGAACTCCCGGACCACGGCCACGACCTCGTCGATCTCGGCGTCGGTGTGCTGGGCCGACATGGGCAGGCTGAGGATTTCCTCGACGAGCTTCTCGGTACGCAGCAGGGCCGGGGGCTGGAGGCGCTCGACCGCGGGCTGCCGGTGACAGGGAATGGGGTAGTGGATCCCGGTCCCGATGCCGCGCGCCTTGAGGAACGCCGCCAGCTCATCGCGCCGCGGCGTCGCGACCACGTACAGGTGGTAGACGTGCCGGGCGTGTTCGCGCTCTTCGGGCAGGGCCAGCGGGAGGCCGGCGAGCCCGCGCCGGTACCGCGCGGCCAGGGCGCGCCGGCGATCGTTCATGGCGTCGAGGCGCCGCAGCAGCACGCGGAGGGCGGCCGCCTGGATCTCGTTGAAGCGCAGGTTGAAGCCGACCTCGGCGTGCAGATCCTTGCTGGGCCGGCCGTGGTCGCGCAGTCGCCGGCAGCGCGCGGCGATCTCGGCGTCGCTGGTGAGCACGGCGCCACCATCACCCATGGCGGGCAGGTTCTTCGACGGGTAGAACGAGAGCACCCCGGCGCGGCCGAAGCCGCCGACGATCCGGCCGTCCCACGCCGCGCCCTGGGCCTGGGCACAGTCCTCGAGCATCCAGAGGCCGTGTCGAGACGCGAGATCCTGCACGGCGGGCAGGTCGGCGGGCTGGCCGTAGAGGTGCACCGGGACCACGCCGACCGTGCGCGACGTCACCTTCGCCTCCGCGTCCTTGGGGTCCAGCGTGTACCAATCGTCGGTGTCGACGAAGACCGGCGTGCCGCCGGCGAAGCACACGGCCTCGACGGTGGGGAAGGCGGTGTGGGAGGGGACCAGGACCTCGTCGCCGGGACCGACGCCGAGGGCCCGGAACGTCATCCACAGCGCGGCGGTGGCGGAGCTGGTGAGCACGGCGTGCGACACGCCGGCGTGGCGGGCCAGCTCGGTCTCCAGGGCCTTGCACTCCGGCCCGAGGATGTATTGCCGGCTGTCGACGGCGGCGATCACCGCCTGCCGGATCTCATCGTCTACCGGGGGCCGCGACAGCGGAATCGTCACGTCGTGGTCTCATCCTGCAGGCGGTGGTAGCGGCCACGGTAGTAGAGCAGGGGGTCGCCGTCGCCCATGCCCACCGCCTCCACCCGCCCGACGAAGATCGTGTGATCGCCCTCGACGTGGGCGCTCTGGGTGCGGCACTCGAGGTAGCCGAGGGCGGCGTCGATCAGGGGAACGCCGAGGGCGCCGAGCGTGAACGCGACGCCGTCGAACTTGTCCAGCCGCGAGGACGCGAAACGCCGCGACAGCTGCTCGTGGCCCTGGTGCAGGATGTTGATGGCGAACCGCCCGCTCTCGCGCAGGTGGGGGAAGCTCTGGCTCTTGTGATCCACGCAGATGAGGATCAACGGCGGATCGAGCGAGACCGAGCAGAACGCGCTGGCCGTGAGGCCGGTCGGGCGCTGCTCGGCATCGCAGGTGGTGACGATGGTGACGCCGCTGGCGAAGTGAGCGAGGACCTGGCGAAAGTCGTCCGGGCTGATCACCGCTCATACATAGCAAGGGGTTCCCGGGAATGCAAGAATTCGCACGATTTTAGGGGCGGGAACGGACCCTGGCAGATCCGTCCCCGCCCTGGGGGAGGGCGTGTGACGCGAGGGTTGGACGCAAGCTCCATTCCACGCCGCGCATCGTCAAATGTCGGGCGATTTCGCGGGCCGCGCTCACGGCCTGGAGTCACCACTCTCCCAGAATGGGAAGATGTGTTCTCATTCGCGTTGCGGGCTTCGAGCCAAGCGATGGTCCGAGCGGTGGGGTATAGTGACGGGCGTATGGTGAGTGAGAACGCCGTCCTCGCTGCCCTCCGCACGATCAAAGATCCCGAGGCCCAGCAGGACATCGTGAGCCTGGGGCTGGTCCGCGACCTCGCGATCGCGGACTCCGAGGTCTCGCTCACGCTGGCGTTCACCTCGCAGCCGCCGGCGACCAAAGTCTCGATGCACAGCGCGGCCTCCAAGCTGATCGGACAGCTTCCCGGCGTGAGTCGGGTCCAGGTCAAGATGGGCGGCCAGGCGCGGCCCGCGGCGGCCGGCGGTCAACACGGCCATGCCCACGCCCAGGGCGGCGCTCCCGCCGCCGCGCCCGCCGCCGATCTGATCCCCGAGGTCAAGCACACGATCGCGGTCTCCTCGGGCAAGGGCGGCGTCGGCAAGTCCACGGTCGCGGTGAACCTCGCGGTGGCCCTGCGCGGAACGGGCGCCAGCGTGGGCATGGTCGACGCCGACGTCTATGGCCCGGACATTCCCCTCATGCTCGGATCGCGCGGCAAGCCCGGCATGTTCGAGAACCGCATCATTCCCGTCGAGGCCCACGGCCTCAAGATGATGTCGATCGGTCTGCTCGTGAACGAGCGCGAGCCGCTCGTGTGGCGGGGACCGATGATTCACTCGTTCATCCAGCAGATGCTGCGCGACGTGATGTGGGGACCGCTCGACTACCTGGTCTTCGACATGCCGCCCGGCACCGGCGACGCGCAGCTCTCGCTGTCGCAGGTGATTCCGCTTGGTGGAGTCGTGATGGTGACCACGCCCCAGGACGTGGCGCTGCTGGACGTGCGCAAGGCCGTGGCCATGTTCCAGCGTCTCAACGTGCCGATCCTCGGCATCGTGGAGAACATGAGCCACTTCGTCTGCCCGCACTGCGGCGGAACGACTCCGATCTTCGGAGACACCGGAGGCCAGCGCATCGCGGAAGAGTTCGGGGTGCCGCTGCTCGCGCGCATTCCGCTCGATCCCGAGACGCGGATCGCCGGCGACGAGGGCACCCCGATCACCCTGCGCAAGCCGGAGTCGGCCCAGGCCGCCGCGTTCCGCGCGCTCGCGCTCGCCGTCGCGGAGCGCGCCGACGCCGTCGCCAGCCCTCTCCCACGTATCGGTTAGCAGGCCGGCGGCCCGCTCGTGTCTGATCTGCTGATCCTGCCCATTTTCCCTCTGCCGGACCTGACGTTTTTCCCGCACACGTTCTTGCCGCTGCACGTGTTCGAGACCCGCTATCGGGCGATGGTGACCGACGCGCTCGCGCGCGATCGGCGACTCGCGGTCGTGCGGTTGCGGCCGGGCTACGAGGCGCGCTACGACGGCAAGCCCGAGGTGTTCACGGTGGCCGGGGCGGGAGAGATCGTGAACTGCGAGCGGCTGGCCAGCGGGCGCTTCAACATCCTGGTGAAGGGCCAGTGGCGCGTGCGGATCGACGCCGAGCTGCCGAGCGACACGCTCTACCGCATGGTGCGGGCCCGTCGTCTCGAGGACGCGCCGGCGGGCGACGCCAAACCGCTGATCACGCGGATTCGCGCGTCGTGCAAGCAGCTGCTGGAGGCCCTCGATCGTCCCCTCGACGTGCTGGACGGCGCGCTCGGTCCCGACGAGACCGCGGGCGCGATCGCGGATCGGGTGGCCGCCGCCTTCCTGCCGGATCCGTCGGTCCGGCAATCGCTGCTGGAGACGCTCGACGTGGGTGAGCGCCTGCAGCGCGTGGCGCAAGCCCTCGACGACCTCGCCAACGAGCTGAAGGGACCATGAGCCCGCTCGTGCGCGCGCTCGCGATCATGGCGATCGCCCTCGCGACGGCGGCGCCGTCGGCCGACGCGCGGTCCTGGTCGTGGCTCGGCGTGCGGATCCGCGATCTCTCCGAGCAAGAGGTGGAGGAGATCTCCGCCCGGCACGGCATCCGCGAGGGCTTCGGCGTCGTGATCGTTGAAGTGATCGCCGACACGCCGGCCGCGCGGGCGGGCATGAAGAGCGGCGACGTCGTGGTGGCCTTCGGCGAGCGGCCGGTCGTGGAGACGCGGCTGCTTCAGCGGCTGATCGCCGCCGCCCCGGTGGATCGCGAGGCGAGCCTGACCGTGCTGCGGGCCGAGGGCCGCCGCGCGCTGAACGTCCGGCTCACCACGATGCCCCCGGCCGTCGCCGGCGAGCGGGTGGCCGCGGAATTCGGCTTCTCGCTGCGTGAGCCGTCGCCACCCGCGGAGCCCGGCGGCCCCCGGCCGACGAGGGCCCTCGAGCTCTCCGGATCCGGAAGTGCCCTGCCGACCGTGGGCGCGGTATCGAAAGGCAGTGCCGCCGAGAAGGCCGGACTCGAGGTCGGCGACGTGATCATCGCGGTCGCCGAGCGTCCCATCGTCACCGGCGACGCCGCCCGCGAAGCGCTCGCCGAACGCGAGCCCGACCGCCCACTGCCCCTGACCGTCCGCCGCGGCGACCGCCGCCTGTCCCTGACGCTCTCCCCGTAGGCTCCGGCGCGGCTGGTTCCGCGCCGTCCCGCGCTCAGTCGCCCGTCGGGGCGATCCTGAATTCCAGCACTTCCGGGAGTCGGCACAGGTGCTCGGAAAGGGCCTCGGCGTTCCGGCGGTCGCGGGTCTTGATGACCATGCCGTACTCGAAGAGCCTCCCGTCGCCGCAGAGCCGGTACGACAGATTCGCGATGGAAAACCCGTGCTCGCCAATGAGACGGCGCAGGTCCTCTTCCGCCATGATCGCGCCGCGCTGGAAGGTCAGCGAGTGGTGGGCGTAGAACTCGGCCGGCAGCCGGTGCTCGATGAACCGGAAGGCCGCGAGGACGGCCAGCGTCGCGACCGCGCCCACGGTCGCCGCGAAGTAAAAACCGATCCCCAGCAGGATGCCGATGGCGGCCGTGATCCAGATGGACGCGGCCGTCGTCAGCCCACGGACGGTGAGGCCTTCCTTGAAGATGACCCCGGCCCCGAGAAAGCCGATGCCGGTCATGATTCCCTGCGCCATGCGGGTCGGATCCGTGCGGAAGGCATCGGTGGGCGTCACGGCCATCCACCAGGTCGGATAGACCGTGACCAGCATCAGCAGCGACGAAGCGAGACAGACCAACGCGTGGGTGCGAAATCCCGCGGGTCGGCCGTGAAAGGTGCGCTCGAAGCCGATCGACGCGCCGACGACCAGGGCCGCCAACACCCTCACCGCGATCACGATCTCCTCCGGGGTCACCCGTCGATTCTAGCCCAGGGCGGAGTCGCCAAGTGAGCCGTCTCCTTGACAAACTCGGGCGGGCACGCGTAGGTTTGCGGCCGTGGTCAGACCAGTCATCACCGTCGCTTCCGGCCCTATAAGCACCCGCCGGGAGCCTTCCGAATGATCCCGAAGTTAAACAGTGAGCGTTCGGACACGGTCACTCACCGGCAAGGGGGAAGGCAATGACGACTTCTGCTGACACGTCCACCGAAACACCGCGTCGCACATTCCTGCGGGGCGCGGCGCTGGCCGCGACCGGGGCGGCGGCGCTCGGGTTCCCCACCGTCGTCAAGGCGCAGGGCCCGATCACCATGCGCTGGCAGTCGACCTGGCCGCAGAAGGACATCTTCCACGAATACGCGCTCGACTTCGCCAAGAAGGTCAACGACATGACCGGCGGCGACCTGAAGATCGAGGTGCTGCCGGCGGGCGCCGTCGTCCCCGCCTTCGGGCTGCTCGACGCCGTGTCGAAGGGCACGCTCGACGGCGGTCACGGGGTGCTCGTGTACCACTACGGCAAGCAGAACGCGCTGGCCCTCTGGGGCTCCGGTCCCGGCTACGGCATGGACGCCAACATGCTGCTGTCCTGGCACAAGTACGGCGGGGGCAAGCAGCTGCTCACCAAGCTCTACGCCTCGATCGGCGCCAACGTGGTCTCGTTCCCCTACGGTCCGATGTTCACGCAGCCCCTCGGCTGGTACAAGAAGCAGATCACCAAGCCCGACGACTTCAAGGGGCTGAAGTTCCGCACCGTCGGGATCTCCATCGACCTGTTCCAGGGCATGGGGGCGGCGGTCAACGCGCTGCCCGGCGCGGAGATCGTGCCGGCCATCGACCGCGGCCTGCTCGACGCCGCCGAGTTCAACAACGCGACGTCCGACCGCCTCCTCGGCTTCGCCGACGTGGCGAAGATCTGCATGCTCCAGAGCTATCACCAGAATGCCGAGCAGCTCGAGATCACGTTCAACAAGGCCAAGTTCGACGCGCTGCCTGACAAGATGAAGTCGATCATCGAGAACGCGGTCGAGGCCGCCTCCGCCGACATGGCGTGGAAGTCCATCGACCGCTACTCGAAGGACTACATCGAGCTGCAGACCAAGGACAAGGTGCGCTTCTTCATCACCCCGCCCACGATCCTCCAGAGGCAGCTCGACATCTACGACCAGGTCGTCGACAAGAAGTCGGCGGACAACCCGCTGTTCAAGGAGATCGTGGAGTCGCAGAAGGCGTTCGCCGCGCGGGCGGTGAAGTGGGACCTCGACACCAACGTCAGCCGCCGCATGGCCTTCAACCACTACTTCGCGAAGAAGGCGCCGGCCCCGGCTCCGGCGAAGAAGAGCTAGCCGTCTCCATGGATCGGTCTCGGCCGACCAGCCCCGCGGCTGGTCGGCCGGTCCTGCGAGGGCGCCGGTGACGTCGCGACAGCTCATCCGAGCCGTCGACGTCTTCAGCTACTGGAGCGGCAAGGCCTTCGCGTGGCTCATCCTCGCCCTCACCTTCGTGGTGTCGATCGAGGTCTTCAAGCGGTACATCCTCAACGCGCCCACCTCCTGGATCTTCGACTTCAACAACATGCTGTACGGTACGCTCTTCATGATGTGCGGCGCCTACACGCTGGCCGCGGCCGGCCACGTGCGCGCCGACTTCGTGTACATCTACATGAAGCCCCGCGGGCAGGCGGCGCTGGACCTGGCGCTTTACCTGCTGTTCTTCCTGCCCGGCATCCTCGGGCTGATCTACGCCGGCTGGGACTACGCGGGCATCTCCTGGCGCATCAACGAGCACTCGACGGTCACCGCCGAGGGCCCGCCCATCTATCCGTTCAAGACCGTCATCCCGGTGGCCGGCATCCTGGTCATGGTGCAGGGCCTGGCCGAGATCGTCCGCTGCGTGGAGTGCCTCCGGACGGGGCAGTGGCCGGCCCGGCTCGAAGACGTCGAGGAGATCGACGTCATCCAGACCCAGCTCGGCCATAGCGAATACGTCGACGAGGAATCGCGGCGCATCGCGATGGAGGGCGCGCACGCGATCGACGATGCCGCGCGCCACCGCAGCGCCGTCGAGCACAGCAACCCGTGAGCGATCCGCTCCTCGGCCTCACCATGCTCGGGCTCATCGTGATCGCCATCATGATGGGCTTCCCCACCGCGTTCACGCTCATGGGGCTGGGGATGATCTTCGGCTACATCGCGTTCTGGGTGCCCGGGCAACACTGGTACGACAACCGGGCCTTCGACCTGATCGTGCAGCGCGCCTACGGGGTGATGACGAACGACGCGCTGCTGTCGATACCACTGTTCGTCTTCATGGGTTACATCATGGAGAGGGCGGCGCTGGTCGACAAGATGTTCCACAGCGTCCAGCTCGCGTTCCGCCGGGTGCCCGCCTCGCTGGCCATCACCACGATGCTGGTGAGTGCGTTCTGGGGCATCGCTTCCGGCATCGTGGGCGCGGTGGTCGTGCTGATGGGCGTCATCGCCATGGGGCCGATGCTGAAGGCCGGGTACGACGTGCGGCTGGCCGCGGGCACCATCACCGCGGGTGGCACCCTCGGCATCCTGATCCCGCCCTCGGTCATGCTGATCGTGTACGCGGCGGTGGCCGGTCAGTCGATCGTGAAGCTCTACGCGGCCGCGATGCTGCCGGGCTTCTTTCTCACCGGCCTCTACCTCGTGTACATCCTCGGCTGGGCCATGATCAATCCGAAGATCGCGCCCAAGCTCTCGCCCGACCAGTATCGGGTGCCCGTGCCCGAGTACCTGCGCCAGCTCGAAGGCCCGCGCGGCAGGAGCGTGGTGCCCGGCCTCATCGCCGGCGTGTTCCGGCCGGCATTCGCCAGCCTCGCCGGTGGGTATCGCGTGGTCGTCGTCAACCTGCTCGCCGTTTCCGTGCCGCTGCTGCTCACGGTCGGCACCCTGGCCGGGGCGTGGTGGTACGTGGTCATCTACAACGCGCAAGCGGCGCTCGAGGCCGCGGGGCCGGTCAAGGCTGCGAGCGTCGTGCCCGCGCCGCTCGGGATGCCGCCGTCGGCGAAGCCCGCGGCGCCGCCGGCTGCCACGTCGAAGACGGCCACGTCACCGACCACCGACACTTCGACGACGAGCGCCGCGACGACCGGCGCCGCGACGACCGAAGAGCAGCCGCAGGAAGTCGGCCTGGCCGGCGACGTCAAGGAGAGCGAGTCGCCGACGGCCCAGAGCGGCCCGCAGGAGGTGACGTCGTTCC
>DATHGT010000376.1:0-6287 GCA_035317605.1 Candidatus Acidiferrum sp.
CGCTCCAGCACGTGGGCGATGCCCTCGCCGACAACCTGGTGGGCGGGCAGCGTGTCGATGCGCCGGCCGTTGAACACGACGCGGCCTTGCCTCGGGCGCAAGAGTCCCGAGACCGTGTTCATCAGCGTGGATTTGCCCGCGCCGTTGGGGCCCAGCAAGGCGACGATCTCACCCTCGTCCACGTGCGCCGACACGTCCCACAGCACCTGGAAGTCACCGTAGGCCACGTCGATATTCTCGGTGGCGAGCAGCGTCACACGTACACCTGGCCGAGGTAGGCTTCGATCACGCGCGGGTCTGACGTGACGGCGGCGGGCGGACCGTCGGCGATCACCTGGCCGAGGTGCAGGGCGACGATGCGCTGGGAGACCGCGGTGATCACGCGCATGTTGTGCTCGATCACGAGCAGGGTCAGCCCGGCCGTGTGCAGCTCGCGCACGAGATCGATGAGTCCGGGGATGCTCCGCTGGTCGACGCCGCCGGTGACCTCGTCCAGCAACAGCACGCGGGGTCGGGTGGCCAGGGCGCGGGCCAGCTCGAGCCGCTTGCGCTGGCCGGTCGACAGCGTCCGCGCATGCGCGTTGGTCTTCTCGTCGAGTCCCACGCGCGAGAGGATCTCGAGCGCCTCCTGGCGCGCGCGCCGGACCTCGTGACACTTCTGGAGCGCGCCGACCATGACGTTCTCGACCACGGTGAGACCGGCGAACGGGCGGAGCTTCTGAAACGTGCGTCCCACGCCGAGCCGGCTCACCCGATCGGGACTGAGACCGGTCAAGCGCTGCCCGTCGAGCCGCACGTCGCCGGCGTCGGGCGCGTAGAAGCCCGTGATGATCTCGAACAGCGTCGATTTCCCCGCGCCGTTGGGACCGATCAACCCGACCAGCTCGCCGGCCTGCACGTCGAAGCTGACGTCGCGGTTGGCGATCACGCCGCCGAAGCGCTTGGTGATCCCTCGCAGCGAGAGCAGCGGCGTCGCCATCGCGTCAGGCCGTTCGCCGGACGAAGCGCGCGGCGATCCAGCCGGTCAGTCCCTGGGGGACGAAGCGCACCACCAGGATGAGGGCTGACCCGTAGATGATCAGGTAGATCCCCACGAAGCCCGCGCCGATCCCCCCGAACGTCGCGCGCAGGTAGGTCTCGAGCGTGGTGATCAGGACCGCGCCGAGGAAGGGCCCGAGTGCTCCGCCGAGGCCGCCGATGATCGCGGCCAGCGCGAAGCGGACCGAGAGATCGACGGAGAAGACGTAGAGCGGATCGACGAATCCGACGTACTGCGCCCACAGGGCGCCGCAGGCGGCGGTGAGGGCCGCGCTCACGCAGATCGCGGCGACCTTGAGCCATCGCGCGGGCACCCCGAGCGACAGCGCGGCGTCCTCGTCCTCGCGCACGGCCGCGAGCTGGTAGCCGCGGCGCGAGCGATCGAGATAGAGCTCGACGAGGTACACGACGACCGCGAGCGCGAGCACGATCCAGACCCACACGCGCTTGTCGGCGATGCCGAGCGTCCAGAACCCGGGACGGAAGGGGACCGGAATGCCTTCGGATCCCGACGTGAAGCCGCGCCAGCGGCTGCCGACGATGAGCAGCACCTGAGAGAACGCGATGGTGGCGAGCACGAAGTACGGGCCGCGGAGCCGGTTCGACAGGTAGCCGATGACGAGCCCGACGATCGTGGCCACCACCGCGCCGCCGACGAGACCGAGCCACGGTGAGAGCCCCCAGCGCGTGCCCAGCAGCGCGGCCGCGTAGGCGCCGAGGCCGAAGAACGCGGAGTGACCGAGCGACACCTGGCCGGCGTACCCACCGGCCACGTTCCACGCCGCCGCGCTCGAGCCCCAGATCAGGATCAGGACGAGGCCGTCGAGAAAAAACGCGTCACGCACGACGAGCGGGACCAGTCCGGCCACGGCGAAGAAGACGGCCGCGGGGGCGACCGCGCTCACGTGCCGAGCGCCTCGGCGCCACGCTGCCCGAACAGCCCGGCGGGCCGCACCACGAGGATGCCGATGAACAGCAACAGATACAGGATTTCTTTCCACGCGGTGCCGACGACGTAGGAGCCGATCACCTCGACGGCGGCGACGGCGAGGGCGGCGATCAGCGCGCCCAGCATGTCGCCCAGGCCGCCGAGGACCACGGCGACGTAAGCGATCAGCACGAACTGCAGGCCGGCGGTGGGGTAGACGGGATAGATCGGGGCCAGCAGCACGCCGGCGGCGCCGACGCAGGTGATGCCGACCGCCCAGGTGAGGGCGTAGACGCGATCGGTGTCGATGCCCATCAACGCCGAGGCCTGCCGGTCCTGGGCCGTCGCGCGCATGACCTTGCCGGTGTACGACCAGCGCATGAACGCGAAGAGCCCGGACGTGAGGACGACGGCCACCGCGAAGGCCACGATCTGCGCCCAGTTGGACACGGCGCCGGCGACGCGCACGGTCACCGCGTAGTAGTCGGTGCGCACGAAGCGTGCGTCGGCACTGAACGCCACGAGGGCGACGTTCTGGAGCACGATCGACAGCCCGACCGTGGTGAACACCTGCGCGTTGTGGGAGGCGTGAATGACCGGACGCATCACCGCGCGGTAGCTCAGCCAGCCGAGCGCGAAGAAGAGGGGCAGCGAGACCACCAGCGTCACGTAGGGGTCGAGGTGGAGCAGCGCGAAGGCCCAGAAAGCGAGATACATGGCGAGCATGAGGAACTCGCCGTGCGCGAAGTTGACCACCCGCATCACGCCGAAGATGAGCGTGAGCCCGACGGCGATCAGCGCGTAGATGCCGCCGAGCAGCAGCGTGGAGACGATCAGCTGGGCGAGGATTCCCTACTTCCGCTGATCCCAGGGACCGAGGGGGATCCACTTCGCGCGGTGGGTGGTGAACTCCTCGGGCCACACCGTGACCAGCGAGCCGTTCTGCCACTGGAGCATGTAGTGCTGCACGCGCGCATTCGAGTTCTGGCCGGTCTCGTCGAACTTCACGCCCCAGCCGTTGACGGCGGAGCCGACTGGCAGATCGAGCGCCAGCACGGCGGCCCGGAACTTGTCGAGCTCGTCGGTCTTGGCGGCGTCGAGCGCCAGCTTGAGGACCCAGAGCCCGCCGGCCGCGAGCTGGTGCGCGCCGCTCGGCACGTCCGATCCGGTCTTGGCCTTGACCGCCTCGCGAAACGCGCGCTCGATCCGCTGCCCCTCGGGCCGCATCTTCTCGATGATGAAACCCGGGGCGGGCTCGAGCAGCGCGAAGGGCCCGTTGGCGTCGTTGCCGAACGCCTTGCCAAACCCCGCGGTGCCGTACCCGGTGGCGCCGGCGTGCACCACCGCCTTGACCTGGAAGTTCTGCTCGCGGGCCTGCCGCCAGAACAGGATCGCGTCCTGGTCGCGCGCGATGTGGTGCAGGACGTCGGGGTTCGCGTTCTTGAGCTTGAGGATGATCGGCGTCAGATCGTTGGTGGTGAACGTGTAGTACTCGGGGGGCGCGACCTCCTGCATGCCGAACTCTTGCTTGGCGCGCTGGCGGGCCGACTCGGTCACGCTCTGGCCGTACGACGAGTCTTCGGAGAGATACGCGACGCGCAGCTCGCTGGTCTTCTTGCCCAGGCGGTGGGCCAGGTGCTTGGCGATGAACTCGACGTTGTACCAGCCGAACCCGGTGCCGTCGATCTCGGTGCGGAACACGTTCTTGAGGTTCCGCTTCGTGAACCGCGGATCGACGCAGGACGTCTCCCAGTAGATGACGTTCTGCCGCGAGGCGGCCTCGCTGGCCGCGCCGCACAGCGTGGACGAGAACGTGCCGGTGATGATCTTCACGCCCTCGCGCGTGGCCAGCCGCGTGGCCTCGGAGGCGACCGCGGTCGGGTCGGGACCGTCGCCGACCGCGAAGACCAGCTTCTTGCCCATGACGCCGCCGAACTGGTTGTTGATGAGGTCGCGCATGATCTCGTAGCCCTCGAGGTGGAGCTTGCCCTGGACGGCGAGATTGCCGGTGAGCGGCTCCAGCACCCCGATCTTGTACTCACCGGAGAGCGCGCCTTGTCCGTGCGAGCCGCTGGCCACGAGCGACACGGCGAGGGCGACGACGAGGACGGCGAGCAGTGATGGGCGGTGACGCATGGGCGGGTTCCTCCTCACGGCGTGTTCACAATGCCACGGCGACGGTCGGGTTGTAGCATCGCGTGGTCGCGCGGTCAAGGCGGCGGGGTGCCAGGCGGCGGCGGTGCCTGTGTCGCGAGCGCGCGCGTCGCCCGGAGCCCGCGCGGGCGCGTGCTAGACTCGCGCTCGTGAGTCCCGACCACGGACATCACGCGCTCGAACCGACCACGATGCGCTTCTGCCCGCTCTGCGGCGCGCCGCTCGCCCGCGAGTCGGTGCCCCCCGACCACCGCGAACAATCCGTCTGCACGCGCTGCCGCTTCGTGTTCTATCTCAACCCCAAGCTGGTCGCCGCGACGATCCCCGAGGACGACGAGGGCCGCATCCTGCTCACGCGGCGCTCGATCAATCCCGGCCGTGGCCTCTGGACGTTCCCCGGCGGCTTCGTCGACTTCGGCGAGACCGCGACGGACGCCGCCATGCGCGAGACCTTCGAGGAGACCGGCCTGGAGGTCGAGCTGACCGGCCTGCACAACGTGTATTCGTATCCAGGCGCGCCGATCATCATCGTCTACCGCGCCCGCGTCACTGGCGGCACCCTGACGACCTGCGACGAGAACGACTGCCTGGAATGGGTCGCGAGCGGCAAGATCCCATGGGGCGCGCTCGCCTTCACCTCGACGCTCGAAGCGCTTCGCGAGTGGGTGGCGGCGAGGGGAGAGACGCCGGGGGGCTAGCGGCCGGACGCCGATCGGGTAAGATTGCTGCGAGCAGGCTGATCCGGCCAGACGCTTCGATCCAGGAGGACTGATCATGACTCTGCGCGCTCGAACCATCCTCGTCGTCTTGCTCGTCGCGACGCTCGTTCCCCTCGCCGCCGACGCCTGGAACCGGAGTCCCGCGAACACCTTCGCCAGCCTTCCGCCGGGGGAGCAGCATCCCGAGGGCATCACGGCCGATGCCGCCGGCAACCTTTACGTCACCACGTTCGACGTGGCTCACCCCGGTCGGCTCGGCCAGCTGTTCGTCTTCCGGCCGAGCGGTCAGCTCATCCGGCAGGTCAGCGTCGCGGGCTCGAGCAACCTGCTGCTCGACCTGGCCTTCCATCCGACGACGGGCGCGCTGCTCGTCATCGATTTCGGCGGCCATCAGGTCCTGAACGTCAACCCCGTCAACGGCAGCTCGGCGGTCTTCGCCACGATTCCCGGCGGCGCGGCGGCCGGCCCCAACGTGCTGACCTTCGACTCCGCCGGCAACGTCTACATCTCCGACTCGTTCCAGCAGACGATCTGGCGCACCGGACCGGCCGGCGGCGCCGTCGCCGCGTGGGCGACGAGCCCGTTGCTCGGCACGACCGGCGTGCCGCCCTTCGGGGCCAACGGCCTGGCCTTCAACAAGGCTCAGACCGCACTCTTCGTCGCGAACACCGGCAACGACACGATCGTGAAGATTCCGGTCACGCCGGGCGTGGGCGGTCCGGTGGCGGGCACCCCGGCGGTGTTCGTCAACAGCATCAACGGCCCCGACGGCCTGATCATCGACGAAAACGACAACCTGTGGGTCGCCGCCAATCAGGCCGACGAGATCGTGGTGGTGGACCCGTCCGGTCGGGTCATCGCCAAGCTGGGAGACTTCGAGGGCCTGGCGCCGAACGGCGCGCCGAGAGGCCTGCTGTTCCCGGCCAGTCTGGTCCGCGTCGGCAACTTCATCTACGTGACCAACCTGGCCAGCGATCTCCGGATCTTCGGTCCGGCGAACGGAACGGTCGATTCGCAGTGGGCGTCCGAAGTCGTGGTCCACACGATCGCCCGGATCAACGCCCACCTCCCGCCGGTGCAGGGACTTCCCTGAGGCGGGGCGGGGCCGCGAACCCCGGACTTATCGCACGAGGTCCTGGAGAAACTCCGACGCCGGGTTGACCCCGGTCACGAGCAGGTGATCGCGGGCACGCGTGCATGCTACGTAGAGCAAGTGACGCTCGGTGTCGTAGACCTCTTCGAGGTCGCCGTCGTCGGTGACGGCTTCGATGCGCGCCTGGAGCGGCACCACTTCGTCGTCGCACGCCACGACCGCTACCGTCTGGAACTCCAGCCCTTTGCTCAGGTGCATGGTTCCGATGGAGACGCGGTCGCGTGCCGTCGCGACGGAATCGTCCAGCAGCACGAACGGCAAGCCCGCGGCTTCGACGGCCGCACGCGCCCGCGGC